>NZ_CP013482.1 GCF_001465595.2 Pandoraea apista
CAAGCAACCAAGCGTAAACCCGAACGCCAACGGCTACCTCAACGAGAGTGGTAGCGCATCTATCAAACACCGATTCGTGAACGTTGGGACGTGGGTGTCCGCTACTTTCAATCCAACGGCTACAACAGCTACGACAATGCTTACGGCCAACCTACCGACTTGAACTACGGTATTAGCAAGGTGCAGCAGGCATCCGTTTTCGCCAACGGAAACGTAACCGACTGGTGGAAAACGCACGTTACGATCGCAGCCGGCAACGACCGTAGTATCCAGAAAACGAACGGCCTCTATAACGGCCGGTTTGACACGGACAATAGGCAATACACATGGCAGAATGATTTCGCCATCGCCAGCGGCCAGAAGATCCTCGCGGGCTATGAACACCTCGACCAGAGCTTTGATTCTAGTGCCTATGCCGCCCCCTCCCGTCGCGTCGACTCAGGCTTTATCGGCTACAACGGGCGCTTTGGTGCTCATCAGTTTCAAGCTAACCTGCGGCGCGACCAGTACTCCGATTTCGGCGGTGCAAGCAGCTATTACCTCGGGTACGGCTACGACATAACTGATAGCTGGAAGGTTCTTGCGAGCTATTCGGACGCCTTCCGCGCGCCGACCTTCAACGACCTGTACTACCCCTACGGCGGCAACACCAACATTCGCCCAGAGACAAGTCACTCCGTCGAAGCTGGAGTGCAGTACGCCACCGACGCGCTTGGCGTGATGCGTTTGACAGTGTTCCAAACTCGCTACTCGAATCTCATTCAGTATGCGTCAGACCTTGCGGGCAACTACACGGCACAGAATGTGGGCACGGCCAAGGTGCAGGGCCTGGAAGGCTCTTGGAGTGGGCAGGTTTACAAGACCGACGTGCGCGCTTCTTTCACTTTCCAAAATCCTGTGAACGAGGACACGCATACCGATCTGAGCCGCCGCGCACGGCACTTCGCGTCGTTCGCTGTCAACCGGAACATTGAGAGTGTGCGCGTGGGCGCTGAATGGATTCTGAGCGGTGCGCGGCTCGATGGCACCAAGCACCTCGGCGGATACGGCCTAGTGAACCTGTCGGCCCGCTACAACATCACAAAGGCGTGGTACGTCGCCCTGCAAGTGCAGAATCTGCTGAACAAGGATTACGAGCTTGCCTACTCGTATGAAACGCCCAAACGCAGCGCTTTCATCACTCTCGGCTGGCAGCAATTCTGACGTCCCGAGTGCATATCGCCAGCCCCAGCGGCTGGCGATCCTCCTGACGTAAATCAACAACGACGTTACTTCCCATTTTCCGAAACGCCGAACTCAGCGGCTTCGCCATCTCGCGTGCAGGAAGCCCAAATTCGCTTAACCTGGCTGATACTGCATCCCGCCATACGCGCTGTTTCAGCGATGGTGTGTCCAGCTTTCCTAAACGCGATAACGCGCTCGTTCACGGCAGTATTGGGCTTGCGCCCACGATACTTTCCAGCAGCTCGGGCAAGAGTTATGCCCTGCGCCTGGCGCTGCCGCCGGGTCTCATACTCGTCACGGGCCATCTGCAAAGCGAGCCGCATGAGCATTTGCTGCACCGACTCAAGGACAACCCGAGCAACGCCCTCCGATTTCTCGGACAACTCCGACAAATCGATCACACCAGGCACGGCCAACGTCGCTCCTTTGTCGCGTATCGATCCAATCAGGCGCTCGGCGTCGGGCAATGGAAGGCGACTAATGCGATCAATTTTTTCCGCGATGACCACATCCCCCGGTTGCAGGTCAGCAATCATTCGCAGTAGCTCTGGTCTATCCACGCGGGCACCGGACGCTTTCTCACGGTACACACCTGCTACGTAGTACCCTGCCCTCCTCGCCTCGTCTACAAGCCCCTCTTGCCTCTCTATGTCCTGTTGCGCAGTGCTTACGCGCAAATAGATTCGGGCGACCTTGATAGCCGCCCGATCACGCTTGCGAGAAGCGGCGGTTTTGCTCGTCTGACGCGCGACCACCTCGCTTTATCCTTCCGGGGAGATCAAAAAGCGATCCCGCTTTTTACCAACTATCCAAGCGGGCGCTCGCCCGCGACCACTCCATGTGGCACCCGAAGCAGGGTCCCGGTACTTAGCCGCAAGCGGGCCGCTGCGCTTGCGGCGCGCCCCAAATAGATCCCGCTCGGTCAATTGGTACTCAACGATAAGGCGTCGAACATCGGCCACAACACTGCCTTTTTCCGCCGCCAGTGCTTTAGCCGCCTCGGCTTCTAATGCCTCAACGCGCTTGAGGGTCTCTGCTTCAATTGCCTCGATCTGTGCGCGAATCTCTGCATATTTCTTCGTCATGTTATCTCTGTGTCAGCTTTGGTTATTTTTGATTCCGCTTGCCGGTTTATCTGCCTTGGTGGAAGCAATATCGCCGATGCGATTCCGGAAAGTCTCTCGGTCATTTTGGGTATACCTAATTTAACCATACGAATTTTAGTAGCCCAAATATACAAGAGGCAACTCAAAAAAGCCATCTATTTTTGGACCACCTAAAAGAGCCTATTTTTCACTTGCGTCATTAGCTCAGGTTAGCTAATATGAGTCATCAAACCAAGGTTAGCTAAGGAGGTGCCATGCAAACCGTCAACATCCACGACGCCAAATCGCAATTGTCGAAGCTCATCGAGCGCGCCAAGAGTGGCGAGGACGTTGTTATCGCCAAGGCGGGGGAGCCGGTCGCCCGTCTCGTCGCCTTCGTCCCGGCCAAGCCGGAACGCCGCTTCGGTGGCCTCAAGGGTAAGATCCGTATCGCTTCGGATTTCGACGACGCCTTGCCGGCCGATGTGCTTGCCGCGTTTGAGGGACAGTGATGCGCTTGCTTCTCGACACGCACGTTTTTCTGTGGGCTGTCACAGACGACCCGAAACTGAGCCTTGCTTCGCGTGAGGTTATTCAGTTGGCTGATGAGGTCTACGTAAGCGCCGCGAGCATTTGGGAGATTTCTATTAAGGCCGGTCTCGGCAAGATCGACGTCGATCCGACCGCCCTTACGGCGGAGATACGCGCGGCTGGCTTTTTGGGAGTTGCCGATCACTACGGCGCATGCCGCCAAGGTATGCACACTGCCCGACATTCATCGTGACCCGTTCGACCGGCTGCTGGTCGCGCAAGCGATGTGTGAGCCGCTACAGCTATTCACAGCAGATGCCAATGTCTTGAAGTACACAGACTTGGCCTGGCGCGTGTAATTCGATGAACATAGGAGCAACAAATGGAATTTCTTGTGAATCCGCTCGTGTGGGGTATCTCAACAGTCGCAATGGCCGTCTCTGGTCTCACCATGTTTTACGCCAGCATGGCGGGAATCCCGCTGAACCAACGGGTCTATTGGGTCGTGTTGTTGGCAAGCATGCTCGTTGCGGCCATCAACTCCGTGAGCAGCGTTTCAGGCATGGTGTGCAGCAGTTTCATACCTCCGTTCGGTTGCTCCGGCGGCGTCTTCTTTCCAAAATCCTAATCAGGGTCACTCATGGCATTTCCGAAACGCATCATCGCTCTGCTCGCCATCTCCGTGGTGTGCGTCATCGCTGTACTGATGGTAACGCGTCATGAGTCCAGCAGCGCTGTTGCAACGAGCGCTGCGAACATCGACGCTTGCGACAGGGACGCACAGCGCGCAGCGGGCTTGTCCGACGCCGCGCAACGCGAGCTGGCCGACAAGTGCTTCCGCTCAGGCTCTTTCACCAAGAGTGAGAAGCGAGAGTGGTAATGCCCATCATCACGAGCCGGCCACTCACGGCAAAGGAAGAGAAGACTCTTGCTGTACTCCAGGGCGCGCTTGTTGGATTTGTCGCGAACGGCTCGATTGCGCTGGTGTCGCCGGTTGACTTCGCTCAGATCATGCACAAACCGTCTGTGAACGAGATTCGGCAAGCCATCAATAGCCTGATGAGCGTGACGTGGACGCCACACGACCGGCCCGGAAACCAGCGGCCGATAATCATGGCCTACGGTTCTCGAGACGGCGTGAATGCGTTCCTGGTGGAGTTCAACAGAGCCTACGTCGACGCCTTGAATAGCGAACCAATCCACTAGCCGTACTAGCAAACTAGACGGGGCCGTAATGTACGTGACACCTCAGATTGTCACCCTGAAAAACTGAATCTCCGCGCCGGCCGGCCGCCGACAACCAGCAATCACTAACTTTGAACCTTATGCCCGCGCAATTCCGTGTGATTCTCGACGCCTATTCCCTTCAGAAATTTCACGTTGACCAAACCGAGTATCAAAAGCGGTTGGTTGCTGTTTTGCCGGACTTTGAGCTGTCGTTCAGCGTCGGAACAACAGGCGGCGACACGATCGCGATTCGTGATGGAATACAACTAGTCGAAGCGACAAACGCGGACAAGACTCAGCAGACCCAGTTTTTTCAAGCGGCCAAAAAGGTATGGGCGGATCTCATGCGAGCGACGAAGACGTATCCGGTCAACGCCCGGGAACGCAACTTCCGCGTGACCGTCATTTCGACAATCAACGGGTACACCGCATCCGTTGTTGAGCGCATCGCTAGTCAGGAGCAGCCGGTTGCTCTCAACGTCCCGCTCCACGCGAGTATCAATCCGGGTTCGTTCTATCAGCACCGTCACTGGTTTCTGAAGATGCTCCTTGAGTTCGTAGATAGCGAGCTGATGGCGTGGGCTGTGACGAAATGCGACGGAGAAGCCGGCCCTGGCAAACATAACGCTCACATTCTCGCAAATCTGCTCGGATGGCCTGAAGGGTATCCGGACGCCTGCGGTGACGATCTTTCGCGCCTTCAGGTGCCGCGATTGGACTGAAATACCTGATCGACTCGATTTTCGTCCGGCCGAGGTGTTTCGAGTGTGCTGGCAGTTGAGGCGAACAATCCCGATCGAGCGGCGTCGGGATTCGCAATGGTGCCGAAGGATGCAGCCTTAACTGCGTTCTCGGCCAGCAGCAATACTTGCTCAACTGCGCCGATCAATTGAGCCGGGTTCGGCGTCACGAACCCATTTAGACCTTGCGGATACCGACCACGATACGGCCAGTCGTGGAGCGTATTCAGCAGCACACACCAATCCGGGGGCGACGTGGGAGCGACAAGCGCCAACTTGGCTGCTGCGCCCCACAACGCACTGAGATCGTGCCCAAATGGCTTCTTGCTCAACTTCGAGGCAGGTATCTTCGCGGACCAGAGCAGCGCCTTCAACGCCCCCTCAAGTGCCTGGGCAGCGAGCAGCGCACCGGGTAGATGAGTTTCCACGGTGCTCGCCTCTAATGCCTTCGCCCCCTGCCAAAGCTGTTTGGCGGTCACCAAGAAACTCTCGCCGTCCGAGGGCCGCCGGAAGGCAACAGGCGGTGTGACCATCATTACGTGTCCATTCATCTCGGGCAGCTCACTTTTTCCTTGTCACTTTACACAACGCAACGCAGCAACCGGGGCAGGCGCGTCACCCGCTTTGTTGCGAAGATCCGGATAGCGCGCCTCAATCGTCGTTGCGTTTCCGGTTGGTGGGTTGTGTGCCGTTCCATTGATGCAAACTGCGGCACGACCGGTTTCATCGAAACCCATGTGGACCGCCGCGCTTTCGGGTACAGCGCCGATGCCGCTAACATAAACCGTCTGCTGTCCGGCGACCGTCTTCAATGTGGACCAAACTGTAGTTACCGTGTAGGCCACAGTCGATATTGCGAGCACCGCCGTCAACGCAATCATCACCGCTTGCTGACGCCCTTGTGCCTTACCATCCTTCTCTGCTTGGCTAAGAATTTTGTCCAGGCGGTGTGAGAGTCCATTCATCGCCTCGTTCGTTCGATGCTGCATGATGCGCTGATACTTCTGCCCCTCCCCTGGCGCAACGAAATCAGCGTTCAGAATTGTGTCGAGATGAATGTCCTTCCAGTGGGTCATTATGTTTTCCAGTTGCTAAAGTGAACTGATGCGCGCCGGGTCTGTACCTACAGACCGGATGGCGAGCCATACTTGCAAGCGCTCTTCCGGTTCAGCCACTGGATGGGCGAGATCAATCCCGAAGGGCTTCACAATAGCGAACACCCCGGGCGCAATGTTGTACAGTCGGTCGACTCGCCGCTCGGCTCCTATGACCTCGCGAATTCTCTGGAAAAGGCGCTGCCTCTCCCATCGGACTGGGGACCTAGCCCTAAACGGCAAACCCGATAGGTGCGCTAGGGCAGCGTCTATGTCTGATTCGGATACCACCATCGCCTGCGGTGATCTCCAGAGGGTTGCGAGACTCATATCGCCTTTTCCGCGGTTTTCCTAAAGCGCTGACGGTCGCAGATAGACCTTGTCACTGCTTCGATACTTCCGAAGGAATTCGGCCAAGAATGACCTCACCGCATCGTAGTCGTCGAGAAATGCCATGACCTCTGGATCGCTCTCATCGTCTTCAGGAAGGTCATGATTAACGAAGTACTGCAAGGCCATCTGCCACTTGACGTCCTCCTCCTCCGTGATTTGGTAGTTCGCTTCCAACCACTTGTACTCGTCTGACGTGCCGTCTAATCCCGGTTCTCCCCAGACGCGCTCCATCTCGCCGATGACGGAATAGAACATCGAAGTTTCAATTCCGTCGTCGTCTTCATCTACGGGCGTGGTCATGATTCTTCCTATTTGACGTCAGCTTTGCGATCGCGAAACTGCTTTGCGATTTCCCGCGCGCGCTCCGCGCCTTTCTTCGACGCCTCCGCGAGTTTCCCGTTTTCTGCCGACATGCGTCCTGCCGTCGCTCCGCCTCGCATTTTTGCTTCGAGGGGTTGTAGTGCCCCGATTTCGGCTGCTCCGCCGACAGTCATCCATGCCAACTGGTGCTCCTTATTGACGAAGACTCTCTGTCCCTTCACAGGCTCACCGCATCCACATTTGCAGTTCCGCATCACGGCCACTCCCGTCTAGTTGTTCGGATGTCCAACATAGCAACCAGCAAGCACGAACAGTGCCGTGAACTCATGCTGACAAGACTCGCACACGTACTCCTGGTGAACCGTCTTGGTGCCGATCGCGCAAGCACCCATCGTCACCTCTGTTGATTCGCAGGATGGGCACAGCGTCGTGCTGGACGCGATGACTCGGTCCTTCCATTCGTCAGTTCCAAGCATCCTGCTCTCCTGCAAATTTCATGGCAATCTTTCCGTTGTCAGCGGAGCCAGCCCTAATGCCGCATGGCTTCCTCGGGATCTGGATGTCCTTGTAGGTCGCCATAGCGGGCTTGTGCTTTCTGGCCTAAGTCACGATGAACGTGGTAGCGTTGGCAACCCGGCTTCTGAGCATCTTGTTCCACAGCTCGCGCCGACGGTGCTCATGGATTTCGCCCCAAGGCACCAGCTCGATCCCGGCCATTTCGTAGTCCCCGCGAGCGCGCATCGCGGCGTAGTTCTCCGCGCTCGTAACGATGTGGACGGACTCGCACTCAATCACAGTTCGCACGAACTCGTCAGGGTCCTGTCGCTGCTCCCGTCGATGTCGATCAACAAGCGCCGTGAGTGTCGTCTGAATTCTCTTGTGGTGCTCTAGTCGCAGGTCGCCGCTTTGACTCGCGATTGCCTCCATTGAAACTAGCCCAGAAAACTGCCTCACTCGACGTTTTACACTCTCGGCCATCACGTGCGTGTACCACGCTCTCGCTCGACTGGCCGTCACATTAGGGCGGCCTGACAGCCACATTACCTCTTCGTAAATCGAAGTGAGGGCGCGAAGATCGTCTAAGTGTCGGTCGTTCATTTTCCGTGGTTATCGCCGCATGCGGTCGTTCGGATTGGGATACCGTTGCAACACCTCCAACCCCGTTAGCGCGCATGGGTCGATTGTGTACTCTTCCTCGCCAAGCCATCTACTGTGTTTCCCAGGGCCGGAAATAATTGCCATTGCGTCAACATTCGCACTGAGTAGAACGCCACCGCCGGAGTAGTAAGCGTTCAGACCACTTCCGAACATTTCTGCGGTACGACGCTGCGACGACCAACAGAGGCCAATCCTCCCGGCATTGAAGCGCTCGGTGCTCTCGCCACGATACAGCGTCAACGACGGGCCTTCGTAGCGTGGTAACACGGCCAGCAGCAGCCGAACCAAGAGCTTGTCGTCGCCGATTTCTTCGCGAATGCGACCTCCGTACGTCACCCAACTGGTGAGGCAATTCTCGCGGTGCTGCCCGTTGGAGGAGCATTCGTCGGCGACTCGCTGAAGGGCGTCTACCCAGCTCAGGCCATTCGCCTTAGCCTCCTCTCGACTGGGCATATGGTGACCGCCAGAGAGAAACGATGACGTCAAAGAAGCAATGCACATTTGCGAGTAAACCAACCTTTTTCCTAGTGGCTCACGGCCGGATAGACGAAATCTTCGTCGGGCGTAAATTCGTACCGGGCAGGATCGCTCTCGAACATCACGTAGCCCTCGACACCCTTCTCGCGGAGCACCTTCACTGCGCGTCGGGCGTTCGCGACCTCAAATTCGTGAAGCCTGCCCGTGTCGGCAGGGCGACCGCCGCTCGACGCTCCCTCGCCACTGATCAGGAGCGTCATTTCTGCGCCCGAACCGGCCTTGCGTCCAAAAATCTGGCTTTTCATCGAGTTTTCCTACACGCCCAACGATCGGCAATCCGCGCACTGCTTTTGCAGATGCCAGCAGGCTCAAACGAACCTGGGTGGCGAGCCGGGAACAAACGCTCTCGGCCAAAAAGGTGTTTCAGATGTTGTTCTCGCAGAAGCCTGCGAGCGGCACGGGAGACGCGAGTGTTGAAATGATCGTGTACCCCGGATAAGTCTGCTTTGCGGTTCGTGAGAACGTCGCAACCGCTTCATCCTCGTCCGTGGCCGCGATAATCCCGTGAACAGGCTTAATTACGTCCGTCGAGCCGTCCTTGCGCATGACTGCGGAGACCATGAATCGAGTCGGTTGGTTGACATGCCAGCCTGCGCGGCCGCCCGGCGCTGCGGATGCATAGCCCTGCGACGAAAGGATGGCTGCGAGCAGGATGATCCTCAGCATGGCCGCCTGTCTCACAGTTCCGGATTGGCAAGGAATGCCGCCGTTTCGAGCGTGCTTGCGGCATGCTCCCGGCCCGAAAGTGCAACAGCCACGTGAAACAGGGCGACGGCACGGTTGTTGCTGTCGAGCATCCCCGATGCCGCCCGGATGAGTGCAATACCCTTCACCACCGCTTTCGCTTGCTCCGACGATCCGGAGCTACCGAGACGCTCCACCATCGATTCCATCGATTCGATTTCCGAGCCAAATTCCATATCACCCTCGCCGTAAGAGCGGCACATGAGCCGCGCAATGTTCAATGAATACATTGTAGATAATTATTGTGTTGCGCGCAACCCAATAATTAAGGACGGCCGGTAATGATGGCCTCTAACTCCCCCGGTCGGCTCCGTCGGTACAGTTGATAGTAGTGGGCTCCGCCCTCAAGATTCAGGTGAGTGGTGTCGTTGCTTCTGTAAAGCGGGATGTTTCCGGCGGCCGTGGCACACATCCCATTACTACATGCGGCACCATACGTGTGCATCACTTTCACCGCCGGCAGGCGGGCCGCCAAATTCCCTACAACCTCATGATTCGCCGCCTCAACGCCGGCCGCCGACTGGCGGCTGAATTCGCACGATCGAGCGAACGGTGACCACCTCAATCCGTTGTACAACGGACAGTTGATGAGCCCGTCAGGCATGGGGGGAACATCATCAAGGATGACGACTTGCTTGCCGGCGTCGAGCAGCGCCTTCGCCGTGCGGTAGAGATCCTCGTCAATCTGCTCTGGGCCAAACCCTCGCTCGTTACGCTTCACGTTTGACGGCGCTACGTACGCCCCCCATGTACCCGATAGGAAAACAACTTCAATGTCGCTGCTTTTCAGCAGATAGTTCATGACCAGTCGATCATGTTCGCGGCATGGTTCATCCATATTCGGCCGCGTGCCGATCGGAGGATCCGCGACCGGAGGGCAGAGCGGCCGCGCCATGTCGTGAACACTTAACCCGAACTCGTTGCCCAACTCCCGGAAGAAGTACACGAAGTGATAGGCGTGAGAGTCGCCCCACAGGACGGCCTTTCTTCCGCCTGGCGCCCCGACAGAACATTTCGCTTCCGACGTAACCCCTACAGCCCCCCAGCACAGTGCCCCTCGTCCCTGCATCCAGTCACGGTCGGTCGACGCGGTATAGATTTCTCGAAATTGCTGGGGATACATGAACAGAAAGTTTGTGGACGTTCTTCCCACCGCCACAGTAGAAGCAGCAAGTGCGATCGGTGCCAGGATGTAACCGATCACGGCTCTCCTAAAGCTCACTCGCGCATAGCGCAACGGCTGCTCGACATACCGATGGGAAAGCGCAGCAACAACGAAACTCAACGCTACCGCGCAGACGATCGCGACGTCGCTCGTCAGCCCGAACCGCCGAAACGCAAAAAGTATCGGCCAGTGCCAGAGATAGATGCCATACGACCGGAGGCCGATCCAGAGCGCAACGCGATTTCCAAGCACTGCACGGATCACTTTCGAGTCGTGTCCCGAAAGAATCAGCAGAGCAGCGGGCACCGTCGGGGCGAGCGCCCAAACTCCAGGGAACGGCTTTCCGCCAATAAAAGTGGCGCATGCCAGCACGCCAATAAGCGAGAGAACGGCTAAGAGTCCACGAGCGGTTCGCGCGCTATTCCACTGGCCTAGAAACGCAACTACAACGCCCAAGATGAACTCGAACGCACGATACTGGCTGAAGTAGTAAGCCCCTGGCGCTCCCGCGCGGACTGCCATCTCTGACCAAGCCAGAGACGCAAGCCCGAGTGCAATGAACGAAGCAATTTTGACGCGTGCTCGCGCATGACGAAGCCCAAACAACACCAGCGGAAACACCAGATAGAATTGCTCTTCGACCGAGAGAGACCATGTGTGAAGTAGCGGCTGTTGCTCCGCCGTCGGTGCGAAGTAGCCCGTCATCTTCGCCAGGTAGACATTCGATGCGAAGCCCGCGACGTAGGCCATGTTCTTGGCAACCTCCATCGCGTCGTCCGGGATGAGAAACACCACGCTGAAAGCGAAGGTGACTGCCATCATCACGAACAATGCCGGAACTAACCGTTTCGCACGGCGCACGTAGAAGTCGCGGAAGCGGAAGTTCCCCGCCGCTTGAGCACTACAGATGCTCCGGGTGACGACGAATCCAGAGATTACGAAAAAGATATCGACCCCAACGAAGCCACCGGCGAGTTGGCTAACCCCAGCATGGCAGGCTACGACGAGAAGCACGGCGAGCGCGCGGAGGCCGTCCACGTCGGGACGATAGTTTTTATTGCTGGTCATTCACGTGCTTCGCTCACCGATGGAGAGCGACCCCGAAATATTTTTGAAGAAGTGCGGTTAGAGAAATGCGAGCGGGCGGCGGGCGTTTCTATCACCCTCACGGCGGGTCAGATCCGCGTCGCAAGCCAAACCACAGGATCAGAACCGGAAATCAACAGAAACAGCCCCGCACCCGACAGAAACGGGCCAAAAGGCAACACGTCTTCCGCGCGACTACCCCATCTAATCACCGCGAGGAATAAGCCCGTCGCGGCCGCAATCAGGAGCATTGACGGAACTGAGGCGACGCCCATCCACGCGCCTATACCGGCGGCCAGTTTAAAGTCGCCCTGCCCCATGCCGTCCTCGCCTTTGCGGATCCGCCGGAATGCATTTACCGCCCAGAGCGCAGCAAAAGCCGCTGTCGCGCCGGCGACCGACTCGGCTACAGACGTGCGCCACCCCATCCAATTCGCAAAAATTCCGACGCCAATCAACGGGAGGGTGATGACGTCGGGAAGCATGAGTGTTTGGTAGTCGACGAGGGCAAGCAGGGTCAGCAACCATGCCAGAGTTGCCCCCACGACGACGATGCCCGCACTCTGACTTCTAGCCGTCAGAGCCGCACATATCGCGGCAAACGCTAAGGTGACGGCCGCTTTTGTACTTGCTTGGTACGCAACCCCCTCATCGCACTCGTTCTCGCATGCGAGAACCATTGCCGCTCGCGACGCCGCAGGGAAAAGGAGCGCCCCTGCGCAAAGCCCCGCAGCGCCACTCAGCACCAGGCTCAACAGGTTCATGACTGCGCTGTCCTGCTCCGTCCGTGCCACCACTCAGCGGCGCCGAGAATCGCAACGTATCCAAGAACCGTTTGCGGGATGAGAATCCATGCGGCGGCGACTTGCCTGAGCAACATGTCCACGGCCCGGTTGTAAGGCAGCCCGAGGGTTCGATTGCCGAAAACGTAGGTGAAATAAATCAGAAACAATGCGGCCACGACGAAAAGCACGCCTTTAACCCGCAAACCGCGATAGCCCAGGAATGCCCCAATAAAATAAATCGGTAGCGAGAGGCACCAGTCGGTCAACGAGGACGTGTAACCCATCACGACATAGGCGAGATGCCCAAAGGCCGCACCAAGGACCGTCAGGGCAAACGCCTGACGGGGCAAGCTTGAGGTGTTCATCGTGACTTCTTCCGCCGGCGTTCCGCCTGGTCGATAAGAGCTTTCTCGATTGCCGCTCGCTCTGAGCGGTCATCTTCCGCCAGATAAATCAACGCTTGGTTGGCCTCCGCGCAGAGGCGTACTCGACTGAGTTCACGTCCGCCTTCGGCTTCGAGTTGCTCCTTTAGCCGACGCGTACGGACAGTGGAAATTTCCCGCGGTCGCGGGGTGTCCACTCTCGGCCGTCCGCGGCCTCGCGGCTTTTCCACGGCCTGCTGTGTTGAAGTTTCGGCTTTGCTCTTCATCATCGACCTTCAATTTCCTTGCGCTTCAACGCGCGAAACCGGATCCATACCACCGTCACGAACAAGGCGATCGCAAGTGACGGCAATGCGGGGGGAAGAACCTCGTTCACGTCTGCGCCAGCCCAAACGCCGAAGCCAAGCAGAACAACCGGCATGCTCCACGCAATGAATGTCCAGCGCCCCCAAAATCGGCCGAACCTCAGAATAACGCTATTCATTTCCCCACCTTCTCCCTGCCGTTTTGCGGGCCATCGCTGCGTAGCTTGTCCGCCACCGCGTTACGCGCCGTCTCGTAGTCGAGATTCTCGTCAGGTGACTTCGTCACGTACGTCCCCCTGTCATCCATAATTGCCATGAAGATGTTATGCGACGCACTCTGCCGGATCTTCCCGTCTGTCATGGCATCTGCGATGACCTGACGGGCGGCGCGGCTATCAGGCCAGTTGTTTGCGATGTTTGTGTACTGCCAGGCAGGGATTTCTTTCGCGGATTCCCACGCCCCAAGGGCACCGCCAGCCACTGCGCACAGGACCGGAACCACGATGTACGGTGCAATAAAACGCGTCGTTTTTGATAGTTTCATCTCGATTTTTCTGTTGCATTGAGCGATCACTTCACGGCAGGAGGGCTTTAACCGTCGTCCGTGATATTTCGTTACTTGCCTGGAGCCAACGGATCGTTATCAAAGACGAGCGTTTTTCCGAGTAGTTAGCGCCCACGGTTCGCCAGAACATCCAGCAAATGTTGCCCCATGATGTCCGTCATCCAGGGGGCGAATATTAAATAAACGAACGTGGCGAATCCGAGCACAAATACTGCCGCTGCGAATCGCTTCGCAACAAACCAACGTCTCGTCGTGACTTGTTCCATGTGATATTTCCGTAGTTACGCCGACTTGTCGCAGGTGATGGTCTTGGCGAGCCAGCCATGTCGATTCGCGAGCGCACGCTTCACGAGTTCAACCGTGCACGCTCCCCCGCTGAAAGTCGTCTTGACGTGAGCAACCTCGCCCACAACTTCCGGCTCCTCGTTCACATGAACCGGATCGATTTTGTACGCCTTCCCGACTGCCTCGGCGGCAGCAAATCGTGCTGCAAGCAACGATCCCGGTTGAGCGTGTTCGCCGCAAGCACTAAGCAGCGCAGAGGCGGCCAAGTAGACGGTCCATTTCGTGACGGAGCCCATCCATTCGCGTCCGAGTTTTGGTGTGGTCATGTAATCTCCGATTAGTGGTTGTTGCACGCCACACGCTTCTTCAGAAACGCCCAGAGGCCCCCCGCAAAGAGAAGGCAAATCACACCCAAAACAGCGAACCACCAATTGCTCTCGCCTTCCATTGCGCTCGCTAGCCTGTCTCCCGCACGAACGAGGGTTGAAACCCCTCCCAGCAACATTGCTACGGCGGAATATTTCATTTACTCGGCAAGGTCGTAGTCGGCACTGGTCGGCCAATTAACGCCATCGAGGGCGCGAAGGGACTCTTGAATGCGGGCCTGCGCCTGGAGCAACTTGTCGCGCAACTCGTAAGGGTTGTGGTGAACTCCATAGCCGTTCTTTCTCACCGAACCTGACAAGGCGTTGTACGCAGCTTGCCAAGCCTTCTCGGCGGCGTCACAACCCTTCTCAGCCGCATTCAGCTTTGCCTTCGCTTGTTGCTTCGTAGTCATGTTCTGTCCTTTCGTCAATTCCGTCCGCGCCGACTTGGAAGGTCATTCATCGGCGGTCATCAGTGGAACCACCGCCGTGACGAACCCCATCATGCACGCGCCCAAGAGGCCAACAGGGAAAGTCACTGCGGTCATAGCCGCAAGCTTTGCCTGAATGTTGTCTCGACCGAGCGAATCCAGCATCGCCCATACCGCGCAATTCGCCGGCAACGCGACAACAAGAACAAGCAGCATGCACGAAATCGCGAAGCGAGATTGCCACACACCAGTCAGCTTTGTGGCGACACAACCACTCCACACAGCTCCGAGAGAGGATGCCCAAACCATGAGAATCGCTGGCCACGCCGTTGAGTAACCTCCGGTCAAAAGTTCGTGCCATCCGTACCACACCCACCCGAATACACTCCCTCCCTTGAGGGCCAATGCAACCAACAGGATGGCACCCGCGACGCCCAATGCAATGCTACGTCCGCAATCGACCATCGCTGCCCGTACAGTCTGAACATGGTTCACCATCTTCTGCACCTCTCACTCATCTCAAGCCCAGCTAACCGCCGTACTGACGAGCCCGATGGCAAACGCCACGAGCGCGATGACAATGGCACCTAACGCAAAACCTCTCATGACTATTCTCTATTGGTGAAATGGGTTATTCGGCCGACAGGAGACCTAGCTTTATGAGGCGTGCTCGAATTGCCCCTCTGGTTCGACCGAACTGACTTCCAAGGGCGGTCAACCGGCCATTGCTATACGGGAGCGCAGCATTTTCCTACCGATCGTACTTCGCGAGAAGACGCTTAGCGTCCTCTTCGTCTCCGGGAATCGGCTGACCCGAGCCGAGCCGATCTTCAAGTGCGCGAGCGAGTGACCAGTCCGTTCCGCGATCGCCCTTGTCTTCCAGTTCGTGGTGCAGATACGCCAGTCGATTCGCAAGGCGAGTCGTACGGGCGAATTCAATTTCTTTCGCGAAATGCACACCGTCGGAGTGAGCAATGGAACCGCCTTCGGTCAACGCTACGGTGTTCGCCTCAGCCCCTTCGCTCGAGTCCGATACGATCAGGGCCAGCGCGTCCCCCTGGGGGAGGCTACTCACAGAGATGTCCGTGTGCAGGCCAAGGGCTTTCAATTTCTGTGCTGCTTCACGGAGGATCCCCGTGGCGGCTTCGTTGTCGAAAATGCTCATGTTTTGTCTTATCCTTTGTGCCGGTCAGTCCGGCGATTTTTTCCTGTTTAGCGTGCAGACGGATGCGCCGCGATGTCGGCAGACACTTCGGTCCACTCAACGACGTACCCTGGAATCTTCCCAGCTTCGTCTCGGCTCTCAGGCTTGTAGACGTGCGTACCGTCCCTCAGCCTCTCCGCGTACATGCAGGCAGCAGCTCGCGTGCGAAGAGATCCGATCGACTGCCAATGCCCGCCCATCGCCAGTGGCCGGAACTCGTAGAATTGCGTCCTGCCTATCTCGCGCATCGGTACTTGGCAATGCCAAGCTCCGTCGAACCACTCCATTCTGACGATGTCGCTCTCCCACAGGCCGGGGACAGCTTTGCCGTCCGAGCCCTTAGAGCGCTTCAACGCGCGCATGGATTCTGGTTGGATACGCATGAATTCCCCGATTCGTTTAGCTGGCGAAAAAGAACTCGCGAGCGCAGAGAGTGTCCAGCGACTCATCGAGTACCGCACTTGCCGCTTCGTGCGAGTGTCGGCCATTGGGCCAAACGGTGTCAGGACCGGCGAGAATGCCCTTGGCCCATTCGGCTTGCACGATTGCGTTTTGCAGTGCTTCTTCGTCGGGATACCACTTGCCGTCGAAACCGAGTGCTTTCACTTCACCGAAGTATCGCGTTTGCATTGCCGCTCTCCTTCTCCGTTGAGACGACGCTGGGATTACTGCGCTATGTCGCTCATAATATACCCCCATTGGGGGTATATCAAGGTGTTTTTGTGCTCCAAAGCAAAATCTCTCGGATGTATGCCCAAACCACATCTGGCATCGCCCGGAAGTCACTGGTATTGGCAGGGGCGAGCCACTTGTCGAGGGTCTTGTCAGGCACGCTGATGCGCTTCGCGAACGCGGCGCGCGTCATGCCGAGTTCGCTCATCGCTTCCCGCAGAAACTCTTGCTGAGCTTGTGTGGTGGCTTTTTTCACTCCCATCAAATCACTCCACTTACGATCGAAGCCATACGCACAGGATCGCTTTCGACCATTTTTTTAACGGCACTCAAACTCGAAACTCCAATCAGTTCCTGAATCAGCTTTAGGCTCCGCCCTTCCCTATGAAGGCGAACCGCAAAGGTGCGGCGCGCTGCGCTTGCGTTGCCATTAGCGATGCCCGCCTGGTGGTGCAAACGGCGGTAGATCTCAGTCAGCGACTCACACGAATAGCTGACCACGCCATTTGGACTCACGCGCTTGGTGAAGGTAAAGGGCGCCCCGTCGCTGGCCAAAAAGAGTGGGCTCTGCGGATCGAGCCCACGATACGCTGCACGTAGAATCGTTACGCCTTGACGTGTCTCCTTTCGGTGAGCGAGATAGGCGTCAATGACCTCGCGGACTTTCGGACTGGAGAAGAACAGCGGCCTTGCTTTCCCATTGAAAGCGATCTCAGCCCGAACGGTTGAATGCACCCTGACTTCACCATTCTCGAGAAGGTAGTCCTCTACGGTCAGCTTGGCTGTTTCGTTGGGTGCGAGCCCGGTCCCGTACGCGATGAGCAGCAACGCGACGTCGCGCTCCTTGGCATGGCCAGTGACAGCGGCGACCTTTCGCGCGTGCCGAATCTGATGTTCTTCAATAACGGCGGCTTTTGCCATCCTGTAATGCACTCCGGATGAGTTGTATTACGAGGAAGTATGTGAGGCGCGATCGTAAAACGCAAGCTGAGGACGCGCCATTTCTACCGTCCTCGGAAAATCGCGCCGGCACAAAAAAGGGGCCGAACGCTGTCGGCCCCTTGTTAATGCTGCGAGGTTGATCAGGCGTTACATCTTAATCCCTCGTGCTTTCTTAACCCCCTGGTTGTTTTCTTGCTGACGCTCGGCAACCGCGCGCTCAATGACTGGTCGCAACTGACGTCGCACTCCATCGCGGCCTGCCTCGCTTCGCATAGCGAGATCGTTCCAATCGGTGAATTTCTTCATCCCGTCGATCGCACGCCGCTGCTCCGTCGAAAGATTGGTTTTAACGTCATCCAGCGTTTTTCCGCTCATAAGGACGTAACCGTCTTCCGCATCCAGCCGACGTTTGTGTTCACGCCATGACTCGGGTGTCACTGGCGGAATCCCTTCGGGGTACTTCGCCTCTGCGTCAGGGAAGATCGGGAACAATACGGTCCCGCCTACTTCTTCGGCTGCGGCCAACGCCTTTTCTCTGCCAGGGTTCTTGCCGACTGTCATCGTCACGTGTCGATCGTCGTCGCCGGCGAATAAAATTGGCGTGTCGGGAAACTTGGCTTTCAGCGCCTTAGCGACGGGTGCGAGGTTGCCAGCGTCAAACGCTGAGATCGATTGAACACCCAGACCCGCAAGCTCCCTGTCTACGGTGTCCATCGTCGCGTAGCCCTCGCCTATCACGAACGCTTTCGCTTTCGCCAGGGATGCGTAACCGTTTAGCGCGTGAAAGCAGCCCTCCTTTCTCGAATCCGATACGAACAGCTTCTCGCCCTTCGGATTAATCGACTGCATCGTCCATACCTTGCCATCTACGTCGTACGCGGGGACATAGGTTGTCCCGCTGGAGTCTTTCAAGACAAATTCACGCGCAAGCGCGCCTTTTGCTTCCAAGTACGGCGTGGCCGTCGTTATCGGTGTCAGCTTGCCAATTCGCTCTGAGACCTTCGACGCTGTCAGCTCGTAAGCCGCTTGGCGCTCGGCCTCAAATTCTTTTCGCCGTTGTTCGGCCTCTGCCAAGACCGCAGCCAACTCAGCGCCATCAAAGCTATAACCCTTCGCCTTCCATTTGGCCTGCGCTCCGGTACGATTGTTCATCGCGAATCCTGCCGGCCGCGTTCCCTCAAGGTGGCCGACATAGAAAATCGAGCGGTCTGCGGATCCAGGCTTATCGTCCGTGGCACGCACCCTGTGCTTCTTCCCATCCATCAAAGGGTGGAACCCCTTGATTTTCGGGTCGTACTCGGACAAATCGGCGTCCATGCTGCGGAGAAAGTCCGAAAACTCCTCCCGAGGATCCTTCGCCGGCCCCTGCTCAAGCGGCACATTTTCTGGCTTCCACCGCGCGAGCTTCGATACGTCAGCCCCAGAGCCGACGTACCAGGAACCGGCCCGCTTATCCCACTTCGCGCCGGCCGCACGAGCCTCCTCGCGGTCGTCATACGGCACAGCCAGGTAGACGCGATGGTTTTGGTCTGGCGTGCGAGAAGGCTGTTGCGATGGTTGCTGCGCGGCACCTTCGGCTGCTCCTGCGGCTGGAATCCACTTGGAAAACGCATTAGCGTCAACGCCAGGGGGCACGTACCACGATGACGCGCCTCTGTCCCACTTGGCTCCCAGCGCCTTCGCTTCGTTCTTCTGTTTGTACGGTACGTCCAGGTACGTCAACCCTTCGCGTTGGGGAGTAGCGTCGGGCGTAGGTACGTCGCCATCACTCAGGCTCGCTATGGCCTGTGCCTCCTGTGCTTCACGCACGAAACCCGGAATCTTGCCCACACGGTCGGCCAGCATCTGCGCTTCGTCCTGAGATGCCACATCCGCGATCCAGGTGTGCGTGCCGTCAGAGTCCTGGGCATAGACGCCCCAAAATTCCGGCGCGTCACCCTCGCCAGCCGCCCTTACGAAGCGCTCACCATCGTCTTCAACTTCGACGCAGCCTTGCACCTGCAATCGGCCGGTCCAACCCGCCGGCAACGCTACACCAATGCTGTCCTTGGAGACGGTCTCAAAATCGGCGTCTGCAAGCTGGCCGGCGTCGAACTGCTGATACGCTCCAGCAACTTTGCGCAGCGCATCCTCGCTGATGTTCACATCGCCATCAAACGCCTTCACGATCTCCTCCTTGTCAGGGTCAATGCCCATCATCTGCACGCCTTGTTTCGGCGACACTTCTTCAACCGGCTCCTGCCCTGACGTCAAATCTTGAGCGATCTCTTGCTTCTGCTCCAACCCCAGGATGTATTCCTGGATTTTCTCGGCATCGGCTGCTGCGCGGAAAATCTCCATCGAATCGTCTCGCAAGACCTTTATCCACGACTTCACATACGCGGCGTGCTGCCCCGGATCGTAGCCGATGCCCAACTCATCGCCCAGGATCATGCTCGCGATTTCGGCGCGCAACTCCTCTTTGGCGTATCCCTCGCTGCCGAACGGATGCGCGAGATCCCGGCCCAAGCGCGACTCATGCCCCGTCCAGTGCCCCAATTCATGCAATGCGGTCGCGTAATACCCGGCCGGTTCAGCAAACCGCGACTTATCTGGCATGTGAATGTCGTCACTGGACGGCCTGTAGAACGCGCCATTGCCTCCGTGATGAATCCGGGCGCCGGATGCTTTCAAGACCCGCTCGGCCCGCTGTAGGGCCGGAGAATCGCCCTCATGATCGCCCCCGAGGCTGGGCACCTTCGTCACGCGGTCCATCTCGGGCATTCCGTCGATCTGTTCCCCATTGAACACGACCGCTGTGAAAACGCGCGGCCGTTCAAGCTTCACCTGCACCTTGACTGGCTCGCCGGCTTGGTCGCGAACGATTTCGCCTTTTGCGTCACGTTTGACTTCTTCGTCCGAGAACTTCCAATACTGGATCGGCGTACCGCGCTCCCCGCGACGGACTTGCGCACCGACCGACGTAGCCTGCTTGTACGTAAGCCATCGCGTATCGCTTCGCCCTTGAGCCATCAAGAACATCGCGTTGATACCTCGATAGCGCTTTCCGGTTGTTGGGTTGTGCGGAAGAAATGTCGACGGCTCGCCCGGCGACCAAGGGCGCTGCCAGGGGGCCACGCCGCGCTCAAGCTGGGCGATCAACGTTTCCGCGACCTGCTCGTGGAACGGACGTTTCTTCGGTTCAGTCATGGCGGCCCCCTTCGAGTTCGACGAAGCCCGCGCGGCCGGAATCATAGGCGTCCTCGACCCAAGCGAAGTGGAATACCTTGGCGTTGGCTACGGTCAGCAGGCGGGCGCGCAATCCCGCGAACGACAACGGCAGCGTTCGGATAACTCCAGACAGGGAGATAGGCGTGATCGAGCTGCCCACGGGTAGCTGCGTGGCCGCGTGGCTCAAAGCGATGGCGAACCACGGCACCAGGTCACTGTTCGGTCCAGCAATGCGACGTGCGACGGCAGCTTCGGTGAGGTGGTCGGGATCCGCCAGCAGCACAACCAGGTCGACGACCGTATCGAGCGCGTCGGAATCCGACAACGCGTCTTCGTGGAACGCCCCCGCATGCTCCGCTTCAATCGGGTCAAATTCCGCTTGCACGCCGGGTTGATAGGCGTCGGTCAGCTTGTCCGACACGGCGGACGATCTGACCCAGGGGCGAACGCTGGCGCCCTCATCCAGAGACGCGAATTGGTCAATTGAGTGCATTGTCACTTCTCCTTACGCTGTGCCACGTTGTAGTTTGGTCGTCCCTTGACGTCTGGATATGTCTGGTTACAGGCGGGATAGCCGCTGCATGACCAGAAGAACTTACCGGGCTGTTTGCCAGCACGACGACTAAGCCCCTTCCCACAGACTCCGCACTTAAAGGCTGACGACACGGCGGCTGCGGCTGGTGCTCCTGCCACTTTGATCGCCCCGGAATTGGCCGTGATGACGAGGCCGCGCACCAGGTCGGCTTGCTTGTTGACGAACTCGTCGACGGAGCTATTGCCGCCCTGAATCGACTTCAACATTCGTTCAAACAGGGCTGTCAGGACAGGGCTACGCACAATCTCAGGAAGGGCATCATGTACGCCGCGCCCCAACGGCGTGCTCACGATAGCCTTGCCCTTCACTTCCAGGTACTTGCGTTCCTTCAATTCGGTAATCGTCGACGCTTGCGTTGCCGCCGTTCCAATGCCCTCCCCATCGCGCAGTAATTTCTTCTGCTCGGGATCTGCAACGTATTTGTGGATGTTCTCCATCGCCTTACGCAACGTCCCCTCGTTGAACCGGGGCGGGGCCTTCGTCTTGGAGTCAATCCGCTTCGCGCCTGCGCATGCCACAGCATCACCCTTCTTCACTGCCGGCAGAATCTGTTCCGCGTCGTCGTCCACATCGCCATACACGACGTACCAACCCGGACGTGTAATTTCACGCCCCTGCGCGACAAATTTCTGCTCGGCCAACTCGACGGTGATATTGGTGGTCTTGTACTCGTGCCGGGGGTAGAACTGCGCAATGTAGGCACGCACGATTAGGTCGTAGATATTGCGCTGCATGTCGGTGAGTCCGGCCATGCTGCCCTTGTGCATCGTCGGGATGATGCCGTGGTGGACGGGTGCCTTCGCGGTATTCCACGTATCAGACCGAATCGACAAATCTGCGCCATCAATGAGGTCAGCCATTTCGGGATAAACCATACGAATCGCGGCCATTACCTCCGGGGCGTCTGCAAACTGCGTCTCGGGCAGGTAGCCGCTGTCCGTGCGAGGGTACGTTGTGAGCGAAAGCCCCGGATCATAAAGTTGCTGGCAGGTGTTCAGCACGTCATCGGCTGAATATCCCCACTTCCCTGCGGCAGCAAGGGTGATGTCCGAAAGCGAATACGTGAGCGGGTGATTTCGCTTGCCCGGTGTCTGACTGAACTCGGAAACCGTCGACGATTGGCCGGCGACGGCTTTCACCACGGCGTCGGCAACGGACGCATCTACTAACCGGCCTTCGGTGTCGGTGCCGACCTGATCGTCGGCCATGATCCACTCTGCGACGAATGCTCCCGACTTGTGTGCGAACGCCGCTTCGACTTTGAAGTATGGAACGGGCTTAAACGCCTCAATCTCACGATCGCGAGTCACGACAAGCGACAGCGTTGGTGACTGTACGCGCCCCGCCGTCACCAATGCGCGCGAGCCGCCCCGTTGTGCCGCCAAAGTGTAGGCACGGCTGACGTTCATGCCGATCAACCAGTCGCCCCGCGCTCGCGCCGTCGCCGACTTTCCGTGCCCAGCGTATTCCGCGTTGTCCTTCAATGCGGCAAGCCCACGCTGAATGCTCACCGTGTCGGTGGCGTTCACCCAGTAGCGGATTACAGGCGCAGCGCAATCGAAATGCCGCAAGACGTTGTCGACCAGCGCCTGACCTTCGGCATCTGGATCACCTGCATGGACGATCACGTCCGCTTTTCGTACCAGTTGCCCGATGGCGGCAAGCTGGTCGGCGTACTCGTCCTTCGGTTTCATCACCCATTGCTGCGGGATGATCGGCAGGTCCTCAACGCGCCAGATTTTCTTTCCAGATGCGTTACGCGGCGCATCAGCCGCTGTGTACTCGTCTGGCTCGACCAATTCGAGCATGTGGCCGATGCACCAAGTCACCATATCTGCACCGCACTCGATGTAGCCTCGGCCCTTTCCTGTAACTCCCAATTCGCCCGCGATTGCTTTGGCGACTGACGGCTTCTCAGCGATGAACAATCTCAATTCGATTCTCCTTCTCGTGCGTTTCGACGATGCCCCAGCGAGGGCATCGGTCGCGGAAAGCGATACATGGGACGGCTTTGCGTCGTCTCACCAACTGCTGCGTGGAGTTGCACCAGGAACTCGTCCGTGGACCGAATCCAACCCTCGACCCACGGACACCGAACCATTAGATCCGGCGCGTAATCCAGCAGGAACTCCAACAGTTCTCTGTTCTCGTCGATTCGTTTGTGGATTCCGCTTTGCTCGCGGTCGACGACGCCGCGAATGCGATGAAGTGTGCGGTTAGGAAACAGGTTCATGTCGTTCGCTCACCAAGTTAGAACCGGCTTGATTACGGCTTCAATTTGGTCTGTCGACAAAGGGCCAAAATAGCGCCCGTCAAACGAAGCCGGGTTAATGTCGGTCATCAACAGAAAGTCCCGCGCGCCAAGGGTGTAATGCGCGCCGATGAGACTCGGCAGACGACGACCGTGTGCGTCGGCCCCGATGGGAGCGGAATGCGGTAGAAGCGTGCCGTTGACGATCACGCCCTGCGGGGCGATTTCAACGGAATCACCTTTAGCGGCTAAAATCCGCTTCATCATCTGACCGAGGCCACCAGGGCAGAAACCGGCGTCGATATAGCCCCGCTTGAGTGCAGCGAAAAACAGATCTCGTGCGGGAGGACAGAAGATGACGTAATCCCCTTTCACGGCGCTTTCCGTCGTAACTCGGTAGACACCGACACGGATGCTCTCGGAAGTGTTGACCCGGTATCCCGCCATGTACATGAGGGACACACCAACAAGTCCCAAAGTCGCGCCAATAATTGCCGCACGACTCACGCGAGTCATGACACATCGATTAAACCGACTCATAGTCTGATCCCCTCGGCCTCAGCCAACTTTGCAGCGGGCCGGATGCGATCCGTGTCCTTCGGCTCGGGGATTGCTGCGCGCCTCGAAAAAATCGGGTCGTCGAAGAAGAGTCCTTGACGACCATAGAGCGCGGGGAAGCCGGCCACATAGATGACCATATCGCCCGCCTCCTCGATGCGACCATCCGGCGACTTCTTTGGGCCTGGCATACGCAAGCACTCATCTGGCGTGAGCAATGGTCGGGCGACCTCCTGGACGGTGCGCGAGACCTGGCCGTGCATGCTGCCGAAGCGCTTTCCGCTCGTTGTCACCTGCTCCTTAAGGACCGTCGTTGTGCCCGTCAGCTTCGACAAGTGTTCGGCTGTCTCGATGCGATTCGGGGGGTAGGCGTTCTGAATATGGCAGTTCGACGTGATGGTTTCGTCCGGACCATATCCTTCCTCTCTGCTCTTGAGCTGGTTAATGTCCTGGCAGATGAGATAGAACTTGATGCCGTATCCAGCAAGGAAGGCTAGGGACTGCTGAATAATGTCCAGCTTACCCAGGCTCGGGAACTCGTCGAGCATGCCAAGGAGGCGATGCTTGTACTTCTTTTTGGCCTGTACATAGGTGGTCTCGGAGTCGCGCAGGCCGAGCTTTGCGAGGAACCGCGTCCACGGATCCATTTCCTTCTGCAAACGCTCAAACTCCATCTTGTCGGCCAGCACCCGGACGATCATGTTCAACAGGACGCGGACGAGTGGTCGCAGACGATCCTTGTCGGTGGGCTGCGTGACGATGTAGAGACTGACAGGAAACTCATGGCACATGAGATCCTTGATGCGGAAATCCGACCGGCTGACGTTGCGCTCCACCACCGGATCCCGATACAACGAGAGATACGATTTCGCGGTCGAAAGGACCGATCCCCCTTCCTCCTCCGGTCGGTCAAGCATGTCCTGCGCGGCGGAACCGATGACTGGATGGTTCTTACCGTTGACGTGCCCGTACTGAGTCATTTCCATCCACAACTCAGCCACGGGTCGATTCGGGTCGGCCAGCATCTTGTCACAGTAGGGCAGCGTCGCCGGCGTCCCCTCAATCTGCGCCTTGTACAACGCATGCAAGATCACCCCGACAAGCAGCGCTTGAGCCGTCTTTTGCCAGTGGGTGTTTAACCCTTTGCCGTCCGGATCCACAATCAGCGTCGCCAAGTTCTGCACGTCACCGACTTCGTATTCCGTCCCCATTCGGATTTCGTCCAGCGGGTTCCATGCGACGCTGCCGTACACCGCGGCCGGCTCGAATTTAAGGGTGATGTTCTTCGCGTACTCGCGCCGCCATCCGGCCGTCATGGCCCACAGCTCCCCTTTCAAGTCCGTCACGACAGTGCTGTGCTTCCACGACAAGAGCGTGGGGACAACCAGGCCAACACCCTTGCCCGAACGGGTGGGTGCGTAACACAGGACATGCTCCGGGCCGTTGTGCCGAAGCCAATGCGTGTTACCCGCTTTGTCGATCCACTGACCGACGTATACGCCAGAGTCCCCCAACAACCCCATGCGCTTCACGTCTTTCTTGTTGGCCCAACGCGCCGATCCGTGCAAATACTCATTGGGGCGGCTGGAGTTAGCGATGGCATTCGCCGCCGCCGCCGTCACAAGCAAGCCGCCACCAGCCGCCAGAACGCCAACAGACCCGGCCGTGTGAAACTGCTCGGGGAACAGCTCTGCCCACTTCGAGTACCAACTTAGGATCGACCACGGGGCATACATATGTCCGTAGTTCACGCCAAGCGTGGGGTGATACTCGAAGCCGTGCGCGAAATATTGGGTTGCGGCTTGCATGCCAGCGGCGAAAGACGTCAGCGCCATTACCGGCACTGCCTTTCCCTTACGCCGCTTTTGCCGCACTTGAGGGCCAACGGGGTTATTGAGGGTCTGTCTCACACAAGCCCCCGCATCGTGTCACTCATAAGGATCTTCCTCGTGTTCGGATCTTGCCGCCGACTTCCGTCGAGATCGCGGCACCAATCGCAAGACGCCGCAACCGGTTCGCTGTAGCTGCGTCGACGGGCAACACCAGCACCGTGTCGTCATGCCTCAAAAGGGCTAACTGGTGCCCGTCAACCGTGCGAAGGCCGGTGAAATTCAATACGCCTGCGTGACGATCATTATATCGCTCATGTTTCTGTATATCGAAACTATTGGCACGTTTCCCTTCGCGTTCTTGGACGTACTTATCCGCTGCGGACCACGCCGAAGTACTCAGTCGGTCAGCAGGTGCGGCCCGTCGCACGCCAGAACCTCGGTCGGCTTGTTTGTCGTCCAGACTTCCGCGTACATCACGCGGCACCAGCAGGCCAGGCGATCCGGCGTGTGGTTCCATATAGAGTGTGGGCAGGTTTCGCATGCGGTACGCTTGAGGGGGCGGTGCTTTTCGTCCAACTGCGCCAACGTTGGGCTTAGGGGCAAATGGGCTGCTGCGCCCCCTGACGAATCGGTCAGATCCTCGGCCTCCCCCTCGCTTGATCGACTCGGCATATTGCCCACGCCCAACATCGCCACCGCTGCGTCCAGATCCGCGTCGCTCATGGTGTCGCTGTTCGTTGAACCCGGCACTTCGCTGAGCACCGTCTGGTCGATTCCGTTGTGTTCGCTCATCAAAACTCTCCTGTTGATGCTTCTGCTTAAGTGCCTCGACACGCCGACTCTCTAGGTTCGGGTCGACGAACGAGACACGGATTCGCGCGCTCGCCGCCAAATCGGCCACGCGCTGTTGAAACTCTGTGCTTCCTGTCAGGGAAACCTTCCCGCCATGCCGGTCGGCCGCGAGTTGCAGCGCTGTCGCAAGCACCTCGTCAGGCGCGTTCCGGGTAACGCTGAGTCGACGACCGTCATCGCGAATGGCGGCATTCGCCACTCGGTAGATGACCGTTCCAGCCTTGGTAATGGAGTCAATCGCCCTCGGCCTCAGTGCTTCCGAGTCGGAGGAGCGTTCGACGGCCCGTGCCTGTGCCCGGGCGTCCCAACTCGCTTGGTATCGCAAAACGGCGAGGGCGCTTTGGTCGCCCTCCTCAGCTCGATCTCTAAGCCAGTCCGCCCACGCTAGGGCCTTATGCGCCTTGCTCGCCTTCGGGGGGCGTTGCGAATTGAAATTTGCGTGCGCCTTGGAAATAGCGCCGTGCAGACGCTTACTCACGATGCCGTATAGGAATCGCTTGTTGTAACCGCTCCCCTTGAGCAACTTGATAAGCGCGCGCAGGCGGGCCGCAGATCGCTTCGCATCTTCGATCGTCTGAATCCGCGCCTGCCGCGCGGCGCCCATATGAAGCTGTTTCGAGCGTTGAACGTCAGCCTTCTCTTCGCGGTAACGCCGATACAAGGCATCGGCCTCTGCGGACGGATACACCGGTCGCTTCGCATACCACTCTTGCCGCTGCTGCGTGGGTGAAGTGCCGTGTTTGCCTTGCCGCCAAGAAGCCGGCGCAGGGGAACCGATAGACGTCTCTGCGCCTTGCGCCGGAAGATCCCGATTTCCTATGGACGGCCTTACTCGGTGACGGTACGGTGCCGGCGGTGGTCGCGTCCCAACCGCCTCTACGGTTCGACGCCCCCGCCGCCAGGATGAAATCAAGTCCGGATCCGGGGCTTGTCGCGGTATGTGCGCATGCAAATCACGTCTTCCGGGCAGGCCACCTGACCGGATTGCTCGCGGGCTTTCGGGCCTCGTCGTGGCCGAACGCACGGGTGGCGCTCTGCGCCGCCAAGAGGCCACAGCGCTCGTGCTCGGCACTGCGATGGTGACTCTATCAACACCCCGTCGCCCAACCTGCCCCCTACGTCCAGCGGCGTCCGGCACATCGTCGCCGGCCAGCCGTTTGGCCCCGCGAGGTGGTTCGTAGTCGCCCCACTGTTTTAATAACCGGGATCTGGATAGAGACCTATCAACTGAACTGGCTTTTACCTTGATGCCGTCCCTGCTTTCAAATACGAGTCCGTTGCCCTGCTCCCGAACTGCCAATCCTCGCGCACGAGCTATGTCATGCAATTCCTGCCAGTTGTTGGCCTCTCGCAACTCCGAAACGCACTCTCTCTTGATCCAACCAAGGAGACTTTCAACGCCCGAATGGCGCTCCATGTCGTCGGCTCGATTTTCAGAGCGCGACTTTCGCGCGGTGTGGTTGTCGCGCTCCAGGTCAAAGCGCTGCTCCAGCTCGTCGCACTTCCGCGCCAACGTTTTGTAATCCCGGTAAGGCGTGTGCATCGTTAGATGCTCCGGGTGGATCTTGTTAATCGCGACGTGAATATGCAGGTTGTCTGTGTCGTGGTGAACCGCGCTGATTCGCTGGTGCTCACCATATCCTAGCGCTTCGCACAACTCGGCTTCCACGACGGAAAGCACATCGCTGGAGGGATGTTCGCCAGGCGGAAATGAGATCAGCAGGTGATAGGTTTTGTCTCCCTCAGCGCGGAGATTCATCCCCTGCACCGCCTGAACTTCGTAAATCGCGTCAAGCGCTTCGCGCTGCTCGCAGTTGGTGACAGTCACCGCCCCGACCCGCTCCTGCTTTGTCTGAGGGTCACATAGATACTTCACCAGTCTTCCGTAACTGCTTTTCTTGACCGATTGCATCGGCAAATTACGGGCGATCATCGCAACCCCGAAAAACTTTAGCGGCTAAAGTGCTCATCCCTTGAGCACATGTCGCATGACCTCGCGAAGCTGTTCCTGTGTCTCACCCAACTTCCCGAGCAACGCATTGATTGACCCAACGCCGAAGCCGGCGACTCTCTCGTCGTTGGTAAGCCATAGCTTTAGCAAGCCCCCAAGACGCCCTTGATCTGCGTTGATCTTGGCGAGCTGCTTGATGTGCTTGAGATCCGCCACACCGCGCACGTCATAACCAAGACCAACGTTGCGAAGATAGGTCGCGACGGGCAACCCGGCCTTCCCAGCGCTCGCCTCAATACGCGCATCCTCGTCCGGAAAAACAGGCACTCGAAGGTGCTTCTTCCGTCGCGAACCACGAACACGCTTCCTGTCTGGCGTCAATTCAACATTCATCACTTCTCCTATTTCCACAGGCACGTATCGCGGCGGTAGCCGCTGCCTCGCAGAGCAGGATCCCCGTTGAGCACTCCGTGCGAATAAGGGATGTGAAAGTAGCTAACCGGCCTGCCGGTTAGCTACTTTCACCTATCCTGCCCGGTCTTCGACCGCGATTACTCCGGGATCAGCATGCCATGTAATTTCGATTTATCCGCAATTTTGCAACAAATATTTGTTGCCATGACAACTGATATAACGAAAATTGAGATTTTGGCGGTAGAATCGTCCCTGCCGCAAAAGCATCGGATTTGAGACGGCGAAAAATAGGGAATGAATCGGACTGTGTAGCCGCACAGCGACGTAACCATCCGCACGCGGGCGACGGCATATCACCCACGGTGCGCGAAGATCGAAGGAGGCCGCAGGGACGACATGACGGGCAAAACACTCACGGAGCGAATTGCTGATCGAGCCAAAACCGTGCCGAGCAGCAGGGGGAAAAACCGGGCTTCGTTCCTGGCCGTGAGGGACGAGGTGGCTGACGCATTGAAAGACTGGCCGGTTAAGGCAATTTGGGAAACGCTCAGCGCCGAAGGAAAAATTGAGTTCGGCTATGACGCGTTCATTTCATACGTCAACCGACACATTCGTAACAGACCACAGCACGCCCCCCTCACCCATACGGTGAAGTCGGCGGATCATCCCCCCACTGCCGAACGAGAGCCGGCGCGCTCATCAGCAACAACGCCCGGATTTTCTTACAACGCAACCCCTGACACAAAATCTCTGGTGGGCTAATGGCAAAAATTCATGCGGTACTAAACGGTAAGGGCGGCGTCGGCAAAACGTTTGTAGCGACGCACATTGCCCAGGCTATCCAATCAATTAAGGGAAAGGTCCGCGCGATCGATACGGATCCCGTCAATGCGACGTTATTCCGATTCAAGGCGCTAGACGTCCAACGAATCGAAATCATGAAAGACGACGAGATCGACACCCGCTTATTCGACAAGCTCGTGGAATTTTGTGTGAGCGACGATACCGACGTCGTAATAGACAACGGGGCAAGCTCGTTCGTCCCGCTATCGCATTACGTGATTTCCAACCGGGTTCCGGCGCTACTTCGAGAGTTGGGGCACGAGCTAATCTTGCACGTCGTCATTGCCGGGGGGGACATGTGCCTGGATACGATCAACGGCTTTGACCAGCTCGCCAGCCAGTTCTCCACAGACGTTCAATTTGTGGTGTGGCTGAACCCGTTTGTTGGGGATGTTGTTGTGAACGGGAAGACGTTTGAGCAAATGAACGTCTACCGCACACATAAGGACCGGATCAGCGCCATCGTCGAGTTGCCGAAGGTGAAAGCCGAGACCTATGGCAAGGATCTGTCTGAAATGATGGGCGATCGACTGACTTACGACGAAGCGGTGGAAGACAGCAAACGCCATATCATGGTTCGACACCGACTCCGCTCGATGCGAGATCAAATCATGAGACAGCTCAAAGCCCTTCCGGTACTCCAATGACCGAAACCTACGTCGACGAACTCATCAAAGACATTGCCGTTCGGCACGGAGTCGCGCTCTCCCCGGACGATCCCATCTTGATCGTGTCTACTCTCAACCGGAAGTTGATCGCTGATGGCGCGGAAGCCCAAGAGGCAATACTGCAAACATTTAAGGAGGAACTGGAAGGGATCACAGGGCGATGGAACGCCGAGTCAAAAGAGCGGGCAGAGCGCATCTTGAATGCCGCTCTCACAGCCAGCAAAGAGGCTATGACACGCACCATGAGTGAGGCCAGCACAAACATCGTCAATCGGATCCAGGCGGAAGCCGCCGTTTATTTGCGGAGCGCCAGAGAGGAAGCAAAGGCTATCCGCACAAGCAGTATGCTCATTCTGGCTGCTAGTGGCGTTTCGTTTCTTGCCTCCGCAGGTGCCCTTCTGGCTTGGGTGGCCAACTTTAGCCGCTAAAAATCGGTGGCTGACGCGCCACGCGCCGAGCGTCGCCGACCACCAACCCCCCATCGCCCCGCCATCGAGCGGGGCTTTTTTTGCCCGTGTTTTAGCCGCTAAAAAGTCAACCTAAACCTCTTGCTCAGTTTTATAGGTGCAGGCCAAGGCCGAGGCGGCCGAGCAGACTCACCAGGAGCAGCGCAAGACGATGGCGGCCGAGGCGCACCGCCAGGCCGAGCGGCTGACCGCCGCCTAGGGCGAGCGCGACCAGGCGAAGCGCGATGCCGCGCAGGCAAGGGAGGAAGCAGCCGGGCTGCGCGGCCGGCTGGAAGCTCTGAAAGCCGTCATGGCCCAAGGCCGGCCGACTGATCTCAGCGGCGGACGCAAAAAGACCTGATAAACCGGTTGATTTTCCTTAAAAGCGCAAAGGGAAGCGCGATGCTGCAAAAGAGCGTGAGTTTTTCACTCGCGACGACTGACGATCAAGGCGGATTAGCGCACACCGACAAAAAACAAAAGGGGCACTTCCGTGCCCCTTTTTTGCGCCAGATGAGTCAAACATCCCTTCGCAACGACAACCCTCTGCCGTGCGACACGGATTTTCCTTCTGTCTGCTGCTTGCGCTTTAACTTGGCATGCGTCTCGTGCGCGCGGCGGGCGCTTTCTAGTTCGTCCCAATGCTCGGCCAATTGTGGATGATCACGGCGAAATTTCGCAGCGGCCAACTGCTCCAGCTTCCCGCCCCACACGTCGTGCCCTTCGGCGATTACACGAACTGAGTCAAGGCGACTCGAGATCCGCTGGATCGTGGTACGCTGCCGTGCCATTTCTCGCTCCCATGTGGCTCGGCGTGTACGCGGCGTGAGTATGCCGGGGCGCTTCGACTGCATGCCAGCGACTCGTCCTTGCTGCTCACGTAACAGAGCCTCAAGTCGCTCCTCTATACGCACCACCTGAGCGTGCTTCGCGCCGATGTATGACTCCAGCCCGGCAACATATTCATTGGCGACGTCTGGAATGGGTTCGTGTTGAACGTCCGCGACCGCCTCGGCCGCTTCGCCCGAAAGCGCGTCCGCTTTCGCCTCGACTTCTGATCTGCGGTCAGCAGACACGGCCAGCCTTTGCATATCCCGTTTCGTGAGCATCATCAGTCCCTCAATCAGTTAGCGGGACAATCCTCGGCCTTGATGCTGACCGACCGCCGCAACAACGGCACGCCCCGTGGTCTGATTGTAAGAGATAGATTTGCTGCTGCCAATTTCAGGGGATTTATCGAAATTAGACCGTTCATGAACGACAAACTGCTTCCCGACCTGCTGGAAAACACTAACCTTGTCGACGTGGACTATCGCACCTTCGGTTGTTGCCTTTCTGTCTGCTGGCACGGCCAGGGAAATGTTATAGATGCCTGGTTTAAGACCGTTCGCCTTATCCACCCGATCATTGCGCCAGGTTGGCTGCCCCGACGCATCGCTGGGTGGTTGCTCGCTTTGAACGATTCGTTGACCATTCATGACGAGTACACGGTGCTTCATGAATCCGCTCCTCGGTTCGTGGTACCGCCCTTGAATTGGAGCGATCACCGGTTCAATGATGGCGGCGAGCGCCTTCGAGTCCGCATTTACTACCGCCAAATCGCGCGCGAAGTAAAGTCGCGCTCTCGCCTCCCTGTCCACAGGAAGCCGTGACCAGCCCAACTCAAATCCGGCCTGCATGGCCAGGTCTGATGTGAACTGTCGTAGCGTCCTGCTATTCCCCTCGCGAAACGGATGAACTGCGTCCAGCTCACCGTACAAATGCGCTACCTTCGTTGCGAAGGCTCTCTGATCTAGTTGTTTTAAGTAGCCGTCTGCCGACAGGCTATCGAAGATTTTCGCCAGCTCAGGCACGACAGCGCGCAGGTCTCCGGCCCAGTCATACACCCCCTCAAAAATACGGCGGTGCGTCTCTCTCAGTCGGCCAGGGCCGAACGGCAATGTGATGGGGGAGGTTGCTATCGCGACAAGATTGAAAGCGACCATTTGCCCCTCAAAGGCATCTAGGTCGTGCTGCGTCCGACAGTCAGCCAGGTTTCTCAGGACTGTCGAACCGTCGTAGCAGTAAGGATCTCTGCGCGCCGTCATGCCAACGCGTGAGCGCGGGCATGCTGAGCGTGATATGCGCGAATCTTCTCGCGACCGTCTTCTAAACTGTTCTCACCGGCGATCACTTGTGCTTTGACTGCCTCATAACGAGCGTCCTCCGATGGAGTCAGCCCTTCGAGACTAAGGCTGGCCTCGGCCTTCCGAAAGGCTTCCGCGTAGTTTTTGTTCATGATGGCGAAGTCCTAAACGTGGCACGGAAACAACAATAGTTTAGCGCATTACACCTAAATTCACATTCCCAATTTGCTGTCAACTGAAAATTACGGCTAACCGAAAATCCGATTTTTTTAGCGGCTAAAATTCTCACCCCGTAAAAAAATCCCGCCGTAGCGGGATCTTGTGAGAAGAGTGTGTCAGCCTTCTACCAATGCCACCAATTGAACGTCACTCAAACTTGCTTCCACCTCCTGGCCGTCATCGTCGTATTTGAGCCACGCGAACCCTTCGGCTGGAGGACGCTTATTCAACATCAGACGTGCGGGACGATCACTGTAGCGCACCTGCACGATTGCTTTTTTCAGCTTGTCCGGATCGGGTTCCCGAATTCCCTTCCCGCCGTCTGCTTTGCCTTCACCTTTGTTCTGTTGACGACCCGCCTCCGCGTCTGTTTGCCCGGTAAGTCCGTCGACCGTGTTGGGGTCACGATCCGCCGATTGACTATCGATGAATTCGCGGAGCAACTTGATCGAGCCACGCGTAATTTCCTGATCCGGGTCATCCAGCCAGTCTTCAACTTCCTTCGGATTCGCTTTGTGCGCCTTGACCAACTCGTTGACGACAGTCACATCCCGAACACGGTCATTGTAGAAAGCCTCCGCAATGGGTTCCGGGAGATCGAGAAGGGCAACGTGCTGGGAAATGAAGGCTGCGGATTTACCTAATGCCTCTGCGATTTCCCCTTTCTTGAATCCTTGAGACAAGCGCTTTCCGATGTGGTCAGCAATTTCACGCGCGGTCAATCCATCGCGCTGAATATTTTCGATGACTTGATCGTCTCGATCGTAGTCGTTATCCAGAAAGCCAGGGATCTGCGAAAATCCGGCCCACTTCGTGCCGCGATAGCGGCGTGCACCGTGATTAATCAAAAAGCGTCCTGGGGCATCCGGGTTGTCACGAAGAGAAATGGGCGTCTTGATGCGGCCACGCCGCTTGATCGTAGCGCCCAACTCCGCGATGCTCTCGGGGGAGAAACCAGGGTTTTCGGGGCCCCGCGGCTGCGCAGGATCCTCGTCGATCAAGCTCATGTCGAACATGCGCGGGCCGCCATCATTAGCCGTCGGCGTGGGCTTCTTCAACAACGATGCGAGATCCCCGACTTTCTCGAGACCAAGGCCGCCGCGCTTCTGCTGTTGGTTTTGACCTGCCTTTGCCGTAGCACCCATTACACAAGCTCCATTTTCTTAAACACATAATCAATCATCGCGCGCATTTCCCTGGTTGCCACCCGCGCTGCGGTCTTCTTCACATGCCAGACTGGCATTTGATCACCCACGGCTTCCGCGATGCTGTCGCGCAGACCGATCGCAACAGGGGCCACAAGGTCAGGATAGGCATTCTTTACTTGGGCCAAGTTATCCAGGTGGCGTGGCTTCCGGCTATCGATCTTGTTCGGGATCATCCCGATGAATTCAAGCCCAGGGTTGTAGTCCATAAGGTTGTGGATGACCGTCAGCAACTTTGCGATGCCCTGCAAGCTGTAGGCTTCCATTTCCAGGGGGCAAAACACATAATCACTCGATACAAGCACCGCACTCAGAATGACGCCAAGAGAGGGCGGGGTGTCGATCACCGCAACGTCGACATAATCGCCCAGCGCCTCCATATTCGCCCGGAAATTCCCCATTGCCTCCGCCTGATCCATCTTCTCTACGTCGGCCAACGCGTCGTCAGCAGCGATCAGTGACAGACCAGTGTTATCCCGCTCGTCAAAATAGGAGCGCAAGTCTTCAGGAGTTCCAGTGAATAGGGCACTGGCCGGATAGCCACTGTCGCGACTGGAGAGTGTCCAGCTCGCGCTACCTTGGGTATCGCAGTCGATTACGGCCGCACGCACGCCCATCTCTTCCAGAGCGAACGCAATATGAACTGTCTGCGATGTCTTTCCCTGCCCCCCCTTCTGGATTGCGCCAGCAATAGCCTTCAGCCGCGTGTTTCCGATTTTTTTTCCGCGTCGCGCGCCCACTTCTTCACGATGAACGCTTGCCGTACCGGCAAGATTGCCGTTACTCGCTCGAACCCTTGAGGCAGATCGACCTTTTTGTGCGCTTCCCACACCCGATTTACCGCCTGCGACACGGCTCCGCGAGTGAGGTTTAGCTCCTTCACGAACGTCGCTTGCTGCTGTCCGTTCACCAGCACTGCCCGAGCTATGTCGAGCGTTTGCTGTCCCACGTCCAGCCCGCGAGTTGCCTTCACGAACTGCGCTTCCGTCAATGCCTTCTTCATGATTTCCACCCATAAAACACTCTCTCCGCGTCAAGGGTTCAACAAGCGGTGTCAGCCGCAACCATGAAACATAGTTTAGCTAAACTTCGATATGCCGTCAACACTTTAGCCGCTAAAATTCTTATGCTGGCAAAAAAAACCCGGCAAGGCCGGGTCTATCATACGCCAGTGATTGACGCATATTGAGGCGCTTCATCTAAACGCCCTTTGGTCTAAAACAGGTAACGAAGTAGGTCAACGCAGCGAGTACAGCGAAGTGCAGCAGGAACGTGAGGCCCGCGTGAACGCCTGGCGTTTCCCAATGCCAGAGCATCCTAAAAAACTGAAATGCAACATCGAGAGACAGAAGCCATTTAACCGGTCTCCAAAACAGTGCGAGCGTTACCCATAGCGCCTTGACTATCGCCAACAACACGGGAGTCAGGCCGACGCGGGTCGTCTTCGCACCCTTTCCTGGCGTAAAGACAGCCGAGGGCGGGGGCAACTCAACAGTCTTCCCCTCGGAACGCTCAACGGTCGGGGGGGTGCCCCCCGGAAACTTGATGACATTCGACATGACTTGACCCTCTACACAATTGCAGGTTGAATAGTACCCGCAAGCAATCTCCGCGTAGCTTGTGGTTCGATGTGTCAGCGTCGGCCGGACGCCCTGGCTATCCGGGGCGTCATCTCTACTTCTTCGGACGCACGTCCCCCGCACTCAACATCGCTGCCACAAGGCGCATTTCTTCTGGCGGCGTCATGCATCTTGCACACACGTCGGCCAGCTCCTTTGCATCCGCTCGAAACACCGCAGACGCACTATACAGCGTGGGATAACTCATCCCACAGCGACGGCAGACAGTTGCCGTCACAGAAAACATTTTCATCGGACTTTCCCGGTCGTTGACCTGAGCGACTAGCTCGGCCTTACGCTTACAGCATAGGTCTTAAAGACCTATTTTGCAAGCGAAATTTAGCTAAACATCGTTTGCCGTCATGCCTTTCTGCCAGATTCTGGCGATACCCGCAAAGTCACAGAAGATCGCCCAAGCGGCATACGGGATCGGTGCGTCCTCACCAATCCAGCGTCTCACCTGGCGCCCATCCGCAATACCAACGAGTTTCGCTGCCTGTGCGCCGCTCAACCCGGTTCTTCTCAGGATCTCGCGTACCTCCTCACCATTTGGCCGCAACCATTCGTCGGAAAACGGGGTGAGGCAACCTTCTCGGATTTTGCTTTGCTCCATTGCGTCCCTTGCAAGTTATCTCGATGGCAAGATTTTACCCGCCCCGATCAACGGTTACGCCGGTTCCAGCTCGTCAAAGCCGTACAACGTTTGAATGCACTTGGGATCTGAGTAAACGACGCAACGACCCAGGCGGCTTGTGTGGTAAGTCGCAGGCTTGTCATCGTAGGCCCACACTGAGTGATCGTTGACTTTAGCGACCACTACAACCCTTCCGGTCCTTGTGCCAAGGCGTGAGCTGACGACCTTGCAACGCTGGTGCACAAATAGGGGAGGTGTGTCATGCCCTGCCCGGACGATCTCCGGTGATTACCGATTGACCGGTGCTGCTACTGCCTCTCCCGAGCCGTCTTCCTCCACCAGCTTCGCAAGAGTCTCATAGGACCATTTCTTGACTTGCCACGCCTTGTGCGCCGGCAAGATCACGTCGACGATTTCGTACCCGTCTGGTGCGGTTTCCGGGATACGCCGCGCCGGCGGACGCAATCCCTTTAGCCAGTCGGGGAGTGCTTGGCGAGCCAAGCGATCCCGGTATTCCACCGCGATTAATAACGCCCCCCGCTTTTCGGCCCGGATGGTGCGAATAGCCGATCGAGCAGCCTCGTCAACAGTCATGCCATAGTGGCAATTGAGAAAATGCGACCTATACCCAGTTTCTGAAATGAACTCAGCGTCGAGGTCAACCGCCAGGAACTCAAAGTGCATGGAGGTCCGAAACTTATGTGCGCAGTACTGCACGATGACTCTCATACCGTCGACCTGAATCAAGAAAGCCCCACGCTGCCCCCAGTGAGGAATAGCCCCCGGTGCTGCTGCACAGTGTGCGACCATCAGGTTTCCAGGTGACGACGCGTTAGCGTAGCTTCCAAAATTCGTGCCGCCGTTCAGCTTCCACACGCACGCGTCATATCTACGTCCGGCGAGCGCCGCGCCGTCCTGATCGGCTCGCATGATGGCGTCATCAAACGCTTGAGAGAATTCTTTCCCTGCCTCAAACAGCGATGCCGTGTCAGTAGGCAACTGCTCCGAGAGCGATTGCAGCTCAACTGACTCGTTGTCGGTAACGCGCTTTGCCATAGTCTTCTCCTCGCCCAGGTCTTATGCGTCCTGCAAGGTGCGATAACCCGAGTGGCCCAGGTGCTCTGCAAGGCAGGCCATATGTTCGGTGTGAGGCACGACGTGCGCGAGGATTACGGTATTGCTCATCAGATTTCTCCGGTGGTCGACCTGAGCGAAAAGCCCGGCCATGTATAGAGCATAGGTCTTAAAGACCTATGCTGTCAAACGCTGTTTACAGCCATTTTGGCGGCTTGGTTCCGAAGTGTGAGGGGGTGGCACCCCCTCTTTGGAGTAAAACCAGCCCTGGGCTTTCTGTGGTGTGTGAAGGCTACGAACTTGCCGATAGCAATTACTTTTGGGGAGGCCAACGGCTTGCCGTTGGCATAGCGAAGCGGTCGAAGCCCGTAGGGCGCTGTGTCATTGGGTGAGGCCGAAGGCCGAGGGCGAAGCCCTAGCGGGGATGGGAGAGCCGCTTGCGGCTCGGGTGGGTTCGAGAAGGGGCGCAGCGCCCTTCGGCGCGTTAAAGAATATAAAGGTTATTAACCGCGCGCGCGTTACGGCTGTGGAAACCGCTTATAACCCAATGATTGTGCGCAAGGTTTTTCCTGCGCTTGTGGGGAATATGCCGTGACTTCGTGGGGTGATATGCCGTGGCTATCCACAGGAAGACGTGGCTGATATGCCGGGACTGTCCACAGCGTGGCTGATATGCCGACAGAACCAAGGCTGCCCTGGGGGCGTGGGCAATATGCCGTGTCACTGATTCATCGAAAATAGACGGCCTGGTCGGCCGAAATTCACGCCTCTTTGGAATGCGAGGAGGCTGAGATCGATTATTGAGGGGGTGGGTGTGGGTGATATGCCGTCACGAGCGTTGGGGGCGGTGACTCCCTTTCGCGTTGCCGACTTCGCGCGTGGGTAATATGCCGCGACAGAATGAAAAACGCCCCGTTTTGCGGGGCGTTTGCGGGAGCGGGTAGAGGCTCAGGTGAACGACGCTATTTTTTTGAGCTTTCGAGTGTCGCGGCCACTGCGCGGAGCCGGTTTCACGCCCTCGGTCACAAGCTTCCGGACGCTCTTACGGAAGAACCGAACTTCGTCCAGTGGAGTCAACACAAACGTGTAATCCGGGAGAATGCTGTCAGAGTGAATGTCTTTGAGCATGCGACGAAACTCCCGCATCGACGCTCGGCTGCCGGTCTTCTCGTATAACAGCGGCAGGTTGATCATCCAAGTCGATTGATGCCCGCAATGCTTCCTGGCCAACTCGTACAAGCGACGTTCCAACGGCTTGCGCAATCGAAAATAGTCGCGATGGATGGTCAATACCTCATGATTCTGAATGGCCTCAAAGTACCAGTCAGACAGAGTAACCTCAATTGCCACGTTCCGGTCGTCGTTGGGAGCCTTTTCGACACCTTCCCAGGATTCTATTAGGCCGAACGTCTTTTTCTGACGTTTGCCCCCGGTCTTAATGTCGGTCTTGATCATCGTACCTTTCAGCCGATCCAAGGCGCTTTCGAGCTGGCTGTACTGACTCCCTCCGGTTTCGCGGTTCGTGGCGACAAGGTATTCATAGACGATGAATCGCACCCGTCTGTTCTTGGCATCCGGCCGCTTCGTGTTCAGCGCCTCTGTCATCTGTGACGCCAGGAAAATGAGCACGTCCTTATCGAAAACGGTCGCACGACCTTTAACGCTCGGAATAACCTCAATGTTTCGGGAGTTATCTTTGCTGCTCCAGCGCCATGTACTGAGATCCGGCCGCGTGGACAGCGAGAAGATCGGCGCTTCCATGCTCGGCGCGTCGTCCTTCATCGCGTAATCCAGCATGTCGCAAAGGAAAAAATCGCGCTCTACGTTGCGGATAGGCAGCAACTTTGAACGACGGCGGTACGTTGCTATTTCAATCTTGCCGTCTTCGGGGGAGGCGGGCGAGGGCGACTCAACAGTGACCAGTTCGCGCTCTGCCTCGGAGAAAAGGGCCAAATCGCCTTGGCGCTGCCGTGCTTCCTCGGCGCGCTGTTCCATAAGGCGTGAAACTCGCGAATAGTCTGCGCTGCTTTTCGTCGTGTCAGACATGCTTACACTCCACAAAGTACGGTGCATCTAACGGGGGCGAAGTGAGATCATCCCGCCTCGCCCACACATAACAGGATCGAATCAATCCGAAGTTTGCTGTCCCGAAGGGGGCTTCGTATCCAAGTAATCGATCATTCCTGCGATGAAGTCCATCCCGTAGATCGTTTCACCGTCGCGGTCGTACTGCGTGGGTTCGACTCGGCCTTCAACAAATACTTTGGATCCCTTACCAAGATATTTGCCTGCCGACTCCGCAATTACGCCGAACACTTTAATCCGGAAAAAATCAGTCTTTTCCTGCAAATTCTCGCTACTATCCCGCCATTTTCTGTCTACTGCAAGGGTGAGAGTAGCGATAGTGGTACTGCGCCCGGATTCTCGTACCTCAGCATCGCGAGTAAGATTGCCGCTGAATTGAAATCTGTTCACGCTCATGTGTACTACTCCTTGAGTTCGCACCTCAAAGTTTAGCTATACATTGGCAAGGAGTCAAGGAATTTTAGCCGCTAAAGTTTTCCAGACCACATACCCCGGAAGAGACCACAACTGTGTATAACGTGATCTTCTTTACCAACGTCCTTCGACTGATTGACGAGCTTGGTCTAACCAAGCAAGGACTCTCCGAAAAATCGGGGGTGTCCATGTCATTTCTATCTGATCTGACGAACGGTAAAGCTAACCCCTCCTTAGAAGTGATGGCTAAGATTGCCGCCGCGTTAGACACGCCATTGCCGATGCTTCTGGAGTCAACGGATCTCGACACCGCGACTCTTGAAATCATTGCTAACGGCAAGGCACCGAAAAGTGTTCCCGATGGCTACGAACGCGTATGTGCCGTTCTTCCAGAGCGCCAGGCTTTCATAGTTAAAAAGTGGGGCGAAGCAACGCGAAAGAAGCTACGCACTGACGCGTAGTCCTAAAGATCCCCGCCGGCTTTTTAGCCGCTAAAGTGCCCTCTATATGGGGGCACTTTTTTTGCCTGCCGTTTTGATCGGCACTGCCATCTTATTTTTCCCACGCGATTCTACCGGTAAATCGGAATTTGTGTAGCCAATTTTCGATATTGCGTAAATCTCATGTTTCGTTATATCGTTCGCACGGTGTAACGATTTGAAACATGACGGGACAAAATGGGAATCAGGGAAACCGATTTACCGAATCCGGGGCAGGGGAGTGCCCCCCCCGATTCATCCGCGAAGCGAACAATCGAGCGCCTGGCGATGGAAATGGGCGATGTCGCTTTGCACGCGTTCAACGACCCCCAGACCATCGAATTGATGCTCAACCCGGACGGCAGCCTGTGGGTTGAGCGGCTTGGTGAACCTCTGAAACACATCGGCCATATGCAGGAGTCTGTCGCTCAGACCATTCTCCGCACGATTGCCGGATTTCACGGCGAAATCATTACCGAGTCATCGCCACGCCTGGAATGCAATTTCCCCATCGATGGATCCCGCTTCGCGGGCCAGATTCCGCCCGTTGTCCGCGCCCCTTCGTTTGCTATTCGCAAACGCGCGTCGTCGGTGTTCACGATCGATGAGTACGTAGAAAAGAAAATCATGACTCGCGAGCAAGCTGCGCTCATCAAAGGGCTGATCGCTGATCGTCGAAACATCCTGATCGCAGGGGGCACAAGTAGCGGAAAAACAACGCTACTCAACGCCGTGGCGGCGGAACAAGTTCACGTCAGCCCAGATGATCGGTTTTTGATTGTTGAGGACACACAAGAGCTGCAAGTCAGCGCGAAAAACAAAGTCGAGTTCAAGACCACAAAAACAGTCGACTCCGGCGAGCTGCTACGCACCTCGCTTCGGATGCGCCCCGACCGAATCCTGTTCGGTGAGGTTCGCGGCAAAGAAGCGCTGGACATGCTGATGGCGTGGAACACCGGTCACGAAGGTGGGGCCGCGACGATCCACGCCAACACCCCCGAATCCACGCTTTCTCGCCTCTACATGGCGGTGTCGATGCACAGCAACGCGCCGCGAGAGATCGAGCCGCTGATTGGCGAAGCGGTTCATGCAGTAGTCCACATCGCCAAAACCAAGGAACACGGCCGCCGCATCACCGGAATCATGGAATTGAATGGATTCCAGGACGGCCGCTACCTGTTACGCAACGTCTAAAAGGAAATTCCACCGATGGCACTCGCTTTCACTTCCCTTCCTTGCGGCCTGAAAACCGCGCTGTCTCACATTCGTCAGGAGCCGGCCAAAGCGGTCCTCCTGCTGGTTCTTCTCGCTCTCACTGTGGCGTCGATGCATCCCGCCTTCGCCAGTTCATCCAGCGGGGGCGGTTTGCCGTACGAAGACTGGATCAACAACGTCCGCGCGTCCTTTACCGGACCCTGGGCATACGGCATCGCCGTAATCGCATTCGTTGCGGCCGGGTCGGGCTTGATCTTTGGCGGGGCCGATATGAGCGGCGCAATGCGCACGCTTGTGTGGATCGTCCTGGTGCTGTCGTTCATCGTTGCGGCCCAAAACACACTCGCAGCCATCACCGGCAAGGGTGCGTTGATCGACGTCGCGGCTGATCAGCTTCGCTCCCTGGGTCGGTAACTATGGCTCTGCGAAAGATTCCGCTTCGGCGGGCAGGTAATCGTGTCATCGAGTTCCTGGGCGGTGATCGCGAATTGGTAATGGTCTCGGGCCTGATGGCTGCGACGCTCGTATTCGTTGCAATGAGCGTCATCGCTGCCGTGTTCGGCGTGGTTCTGTGGATCTTCGCTCTCTGGGCGTTGCGCAAGATGGCGAAGGCCGACCCGCAGATGCGCAAGGTTTACCAGCGTAGTCTCCGCTACGCGAACTACTACCCGCCGCGCGCCACGCCTTTTCGCCTGAATACACCAGCACAAGGGAGGCAATACAAGTGAACGCGACCGCATTCACCTCACTGTTCGCTTTGATCGCAGGCGGCGTGCTGATCGCGCTGTTCATGCGACTTCGCGCCGTTGGGGAGTCCCACAAGCTCAAGCTGCACCGCTCCAAGCAGGCCGGTCTTGCAGACCTCTTGAAGCACGCCAGCATCGTCGACGACGGCGTGATCCTGGGAAAAGACGGCTCCCTCATGGCTGCGTGGTTCTATCGGGGAAATGACAACGCGAGCGCGACAGAGCGCGAACGTGAATATAACTCCGCGCAGATCAATAAGGCCATCATCCGGTTGGGAAACGGATGGGCTTGCCACGTCGACGCCGTCAGAGTCAAAGCCCCGCAGTACAGCCACCCGAACGACTCGCACTTTCCGGATCCGGTGTCTGCGGCGATTGACGAGGAGCGGCGACGCTTCTTTGAGACCAACGGCAAAGTGTTTGAAGGTGCGTTCGTGGCGACCGTAACGTGGTTTCCGCCCGTACTGGCCGAACGAAAGCTGGTCGAACTGATGTACAGCGATGAAGCCGAAAAGCCAGACGCGCAGGGTGTGGCGGACGAGCTGCTGGCCGAGTTCAAGCAAGCCGTCGCCGGCATCGAGTCGCGCCTTTCCAGCGCTCTGAAGCTGGAACGCCTCGGCGCACAGAAAGTGCTGAACGAGGATGGAACAACGACCGTTTTCGACCAGTTCCTGCAATGGATTCACTTCTGCGTCACTGGCGTTAACCATCCGATCGCGCTGCCGGCAAACCCGATGTACATCGATAGCCTCATCGGGGGCAAGGAGCTGTATACGGGCGTCATTCCGAAGATCGGTCGGAATTTTGTTCAAGTCGTTTCCATCGACGGATTCCCCAGCGCTTCGCACCCCGGAATCCTGACCGCCCTCGGGGAGATTCCGGCGCAATACCGCTGGTCGTCGCGATTCATCTTTCTGGATCAGCACGTTGCGAACAGCCACCTGGAGAAGTTCAAGAAGCGCTGGCGGCAAAGGGTTCGTGGCTTTGTAACGGCACTCGTCAACCCGAACAGCCCGGACGTCGATGAGGACGCCGTCAACATGGTGGCGGATGCAGCAGCGGCCATTGCGGAGACCAACAGCAAGATGGTCGCGCAGGGTTATTACACGAGCGTCGTCGTCATCATGGATGAGAACCGTGATGTGGTCGAAGCCGCGGCCCTGCTGGTTGAGCGCTCGATAAACGAACTGGGCTTCACGGCTCGCATCGAGACCGTGAATGCGATGGATGCCTTTATCGGCTCCGTTCCCGGTCACGTCGTCGAAAACGTTCGCCGTCCAATCATCAACACGATGAACCTGGCAGACATGCTGCCAACGAGTTCCATTTGGACAGGTGACGAGCGCGCACCGTGCCCGCTGTTCCCCCCCAACGCGCCGGCACTGATGCACGCACTCACAGCGGGTAACGCACCTTTCCGGGTGAACATGCACGTTGGCGACTTGGGACACGCTGCAATGTTCGGGCCTACCCGTGCCGGCAAATCGACGCACGTCGGCATGCTTGCCTTGCAATACCTTCGATACGAAGGCGCACGGGTTTACGTCTTTGAAAAGGGCATGTCGTTTTACATCGCCTGCAAAGCGGTCGGGGGCGTGCATTACAACATCGGTGACGAAAAGCAGAGGACCGCCTATGCGCCGCTGAAGGACCTACGTTCGCGCTCGCGCCGTGCCTGGGCGATGCAATGGATGGCGACCATCATGGAACTGAACAACGTTCAGATGACGCCAGAACTGAGCAACGAGATCGCCACGGCGGTAATGACGATGGCTCGCAGTGCATCAGGCGGCGGCTCGCTCACGACTTTCAGAACGCTGGTGCAAAGCGCAGAGGTCCGCGCAGTCCTCCAGCAGTACACGGTCGACGGTGTGATGGGCCACCTGCTCGATGGTCAGGAAGACGGATTCTCCATCGACGAAGTAAGCACTATGTGCTTCGAGTTGGAACAGCTCATGCACATGGGCGACAAGTACGCACTCCCCGTGCTGCTGTACATGTTCCGCCGGATTGAAGAATCGTTGGACGGACGTCCGACTTTCATCATTCTCGACGAGGCATGGCTGATGCTTGGAAACCCGGCCTTCCGCGCGAAGTTGCGTGAATGGTTGAAGGCATTTGCCAAGAAAAATTGCCACATCCTTCTTGCTACGCAAAGCCTGAGTGACGCGAAGGAATCCGGGATCCTTGACGTCATTGTGGAATCTACCGCAACGAAAATTTTCCTCGCGAATCCGGCCGCAAACGACGAGGAATTCAGCGCGACCTACACCCAAATGGGCCTCAATCGCCGCCAAATCGAGATCATCCAGGCTGCGACGAAGAAGAAAGACTACTACCTCACTTCCGAAAAAGGCCGACGCCTCTATCAGCTTGCGCTTGGGCCGCTCGCCTTAGCGTTTGTCGGCGCGACCGACCCGGAGTCCATCGCGGAAGTGCAACGCCTCGAAGAAAAGCACGGCGGCCGACGCTTCGCTAGTGACCTTAGCGAAGGGTGGGTCAATGAATGGCTCGCCGGCCGCAACATCAATCTCAACGACTACGGAGTAGCAGCGTGAAGAAGCTCCTCATGAAATTGCGCGGCAAAGGTCCACGCCCCGAACCTACTACAGACGACCCGTATTTCAACGCCCGACTCAGTTGGAATCTGTACGTCGCGCCCATCGTTGAAGGACGCCGATTCAAGGATTTGTTGTGCGCTTTTTCGATGCTGATCGCACTGGTAGCAGTCGCGGAAAACGGCCGAATTGGTGCCATGTCGAAGTTCATTCCCGTCTTCCTTGAGCGGGGCGACAACGGCGAGGTCCACGCAACGCGTGGCGATAAGGTCGAAGACGCCTTGCTGGCCGACTACCGCACTGCGGTGAACGATTTCATCATCAGCCAGCGCACGGTTACGGCCGACGCCGACTTGCAGCGAAAGATGATCTTTAAGGTGTATTCGATGCTCGCGCCCAACGATCCGGCCACGGCTCAAGTCACTCAGTTCTACAGCGGTGGCAACAAGTCGAACGGCAAGCCGACCTTCGAGTTTTACACGGGGGGCAAGGACTCCAGCCCATTCGCTCGCGCCGCCGACGAGACAGTCACGCCGTCTCTAAACGCGTTGCTGCGCGTCACCGATCAAACCTGGCAGGTCGACTGGACCGAAACGATTCGTTCCCGCGAAGGCGAGGTTAAGGACGTCATCAAACTACGCGCCCTTGTCACCGTGTACCAGAACAAGGACGCAAAGATGGACGACAGCCAGCTCATCAACAACGGTCACAAGATCTTCGTGAAAGACCAGAGCCTTTCAAAACAGCTCTAAGCCTGGAGTAAATCAAACATGAACAAGATTCACTGCATTGCACTTATCGCTGGCATGATTCCGGCGCTCACTTTCGCCGCCCCCGCACCGAAGACGGCTGGCGGCGAGGGCACGGATCCGGTCGCAGACGCATATTTCTCGAAGAACGCGCCGGCGCTGACTGAGGACGAGAAAGCGGCCATCAAGATCGGTAAGGAATGGGCATCGAGCAAGACGATTACCCCCACGCGGGGACCGGACGGGTCGATCAACTATCCGTACCTTCCCGGCAAGCAATATCCGGTTGTGTGCGCCGTTCTACAGGTCTGCGACATCGCTTTGCAACCTGGGGAGTCGGTCACGGGATTGAACGCCGGGGATCCTCGTTATCAAGTGGAGCCGTCGATTTCTGGCTCCGGTGATACGGAACGCCTCCATCTGATTCTCAAGCCGCTTGACACCAATCTCAGCACAACGATGGTAGTCGCAACCAACCGGCGCGTGTACCACTTCCGTCTTAAGGCGTCGCGAGAAGACTCGATGCCGCTCGTGTCGTTCACCTATCCCGAGGTGGCGATGGCGAAATGGGACGCGATTCGTGCGAAGGAAGTCAAAGCGCGCAACGAAGCAACCATCAAGGATACGGGGGAATACCTGGGCGACCTGAATTTCAACTATCAGGTCGACGGGGCCGCCTCATGGAAGCCGGTTCGGGTCTACAACGACGGGCGTAAGACGATCATCGAAATGCCCTCGACGATCGACCAAGGGGATGCGCCGGCTCTCCTCGTCGTAAGTAAGGATGGCGGCGTGTTCAGCGATGAGCAAACACGTCTTGTGAACTACCGCCTGCAAGGGAAGCGCTACATCGTCGACACCATTTTTGAGAAAGCCGTGCTTCTCGCTGGCGTCGGTTCGGAGCAAGAGCGCGTGACGATCACGAAGGGGAAGTGACATGCGAAAGCTCATCCCGCTCGTGTCATTCATCGTCAGCGGCATCCTGCTCGCTGGATGCACTACGCCCCAGCCCTACGGCGATTTTTCTGCGGCTCAACCGGAAGTCGCACACCGTCTGGCCGACGCGGCCGTCGACCAGCTCTCGCTCCGCATGCCGCCCGCCAACACGCGGTTATCACTCCAGCAACCGGCGACCGACGCGTTTGGTCAAGCGCTGCTGGTCTCGCTGCGTACGCGTGGCTACGCGGTCCGTGAGTTCAATCCGGACGCATTGACGCCCTCGGCCGAAGCTGGCGTCCCGCTGCGCTACGTTGTCGATCACGGCGCTCGCATCACTGCGTATCGAGTCAGCTTGATCGTTGCCGGGAAAGCGATGAGCCGCGCATTCTCGACGGCCAACGGTGCCCCGGCCCCGGACGGTGCTTGGACGGTGGAGGAATAAAGCATGGCAAAAGAATTTGACCCGTTGTCGCCCGAGGCATCGCCGGGTGAAGTCGTAACTGGCGTGCGTCGGCTCAATCGCCTTCCGATCCTTATCATTGCAGGTATCGTCGTCGCTTTTGCAGGCACGCTGTTCGTCCTCACGTTCCAGAAGGGGCAAGAGCAACACCAGGTGAAAGTGGGGAGTAACGACGATTCCAACGGGGTGAAGAAGCCAACGGATTCGTCCAAGGTCGCGGCAGCCATTGTCGCCGGCCAGCCAAGCGGAGTTATTCGCTCATCCAAACCCAGCACGCCAGCATTGCCTTTGACAGCGTCGGGGGTTCAGGCCGCACCTGCGACGGCCAGTGCGGTCGGCGTTCCTATCGCTCCGGTTGCGAACCGAGACGCACCGCCGCCGCCGCCGCGTGGAAACGCCGCTGGTGCGGGGACGGAATCCGACGCACGTCTCATCGCTCAGATCGAAGAAAATCGGTTCCGCTCTCTCGAGACTGCCAATCGGGCGAAGTCGAAGGTAGCTGTAGACGGCCCTGCGATCGGCGCTTCGGGCGGTCAGACCGTGACACCTGGCGGTCCCACTTCGCGAGACGACATGCTCGCGAGAATCGCTGACGCTCGTCAAAAGGCGATGCAAGCCGGGGGGCAAACTACCTCGGTACAAACCATGTACCAAGACCAACTGGCGCGCGTGAAGGCGGGCGTGGGCAGTGCGCCGAGTCTTATCGGCAGCGGTGGGTCGGGTTCGCCGTCTCTACTCTCCAGCAGCGGCGCGAGCGACAATCGTAACGGCTATTCGCAGTTCTCTGCCTCGGGGCAAGGTGATCGCTGGAAACTCGATTCGGACGTGCAAGCACCACGCTCGCGATTCGAGATCCGCACCGGGGACGTTATCCCTGGCGTGATGATCAGCGGCATTAATTCCGATTTACCGGGCCAGATCATGGGCCAGGTGTCGCAGAACGTTTATGACACCGCGACCGGAAAGCACCTTTTGATCCCTCAAGGAACACGACTGGTAGGCACGTACAACAACAACGTCGTGTTCGGTCAATCCGCTGTTCTGATCGCCTGGCAACGCCTCGTGTTTCCGGACGGTAAAGCTCTCGATATTGGCTCAATGCCTGGCGCCGATGGAGCGGGCTATTCCGGCTTCCGAGATCAAGTCAATAACCACTATTTGCGCATCTACAGCTCCGCGTTGCTGATGTCGGCAATTACGGCCGGCGTTGCTTACAGCCAGGACCGCAATAGCACAAACGGCACGGGCTATCAGCAACCGACCGCCAGCAGCGAACTTAGTCAGGCACTCGGCCAGCAGCTCGGCCAAGTATCCGGACAACTGATCTCGAAGAACCTGAACATCGCGCCGACGCTGGAAATTCGCCCTGGCTATCGATTCAACATCGTGGTGGTCAAGGATCTCGATTTCAGCAAAGCCTACCAATCGTTTGACTACTGATCGGGAGAGTTCAGCCATGAATCTGAGAAATCTCATTTCGCATTTAGCGGCTAAAGTCGGATGCGCTACCGCCATCGCCCTCAGCGTGCTGGCCGCGCCGGCACACGCCGGTATCCCCGTGATCGACGGGACGAACGTGGTTCAAACGACGGTCTCGGCGTTGAACTCGGTCGCCTCCGTTGCGAAGCAGATCGAGCAATACCAAACGCAGTTGCAGCAGTACGAAAACATGCTGCGCAACTCGCTCGCGCCTGCTGCGTATATCTGGGACCAGGTCAACTCGACGATCAACAAGATGCTGAACCTGCAAGACACCCTTTCGGGTTTGAAAGGGCAATACGGGAGCATCGATGCGTACTTGAACCGGTTCCAGAACGTCGGGTACTACCGCCAATCGCCCTGTTTCACCAACACGGGATGCTCCGCGTCCGAAATGGAAGCTATCCAGCAAGGACGGACTGCTTGGTCGGATAGCCAGAAGAAGGCAAACGACGCGGCGATCAAGCAACTGGATCAGCAGCAATCGGCCCTTTCCAAAGACGCCGATACGGTCGCTCGGTTGCAATCGCAGGCATCCGGTGCCGGCGGTCAAATGGAAGCGTTGCAGGCCGCAAATCAGCTTGCCAGCACCCAGGCGAACTCACTTCTGAACATCCGAAGCCTTTTGCTCGCGCAGCAAAACATTCTCGTGACCCGCTCTCAAATTGAGGCCGATCGCGAGGCCCAGTTGCAGGCCGGTGACGAGCAATTTCGTCGCGGAGCCTTCACGAAAAGCCCCGCCGTTAGCTGGTGAAAGGAGAGGGCAATGACATTCAAAGCGGGAGTGATTACGCCATGAATCGAAAGGTTGTATTGGCCCTAGCGGGGACTGCTGCGCTGCTCATGGCGACGTCCGCATTCGCCGCCGACAGTAGCGGGATGCTTGACCAGATTTTGGGCAAGTACAAGTCTGCCGCGTCCAACTGGTCCGGTGCCATTTCTACAGCGGCCACGTTCATTTTTTGGTCGATTGCGTTGATGAGCATGATCTGGACTTTTGGCATCCACGCACTGCGCAGGGCAGACTTCGGAGATACGTTCGTCGAACTAATTCGATTCATCACGCCACTCGGATTCTTCTGGTGGTTGGTCTTGAATGGCCCCGCCATTTCAACGGCGATCTTAGACGGCATGCGCCAATTGGCGTCCCAGGCTGGGGGTTACTCCACGGCCATGACTCCGTCCGGGATCGTTGACATTGGCTTCGACATTCTCGGAAAGGTAATCGACAACTCCTCGGTGTGGTCGCCGGTAAATAGCCTCGTCGGGCTACTTATCGCCGTGGCGATTTTGATCTGCCTGCTTCTTGTTGGCGTGAACATGCTCCTTGTGCTGGTTTCGGGCTGGGTGCTCATTTATGCCGGGCAATTCTTCCTTGGGTTCGGTGGTGCGGGCTGGACCAGGGACACCGCCGTCAACTACATGAAGACGGTTGTGAACATCGCTATTCAGGCATTCACGATGGTGCTGCTCGTCGGCATCGGAAAGTCTTTCGTCGACGTTTTTTATAGCGACATGGCCGGCGGCATTACTTTCCGTGATCTCGTGATCATGCTCAGTGTTGCGGTCGTCTTGCTTGCCCTGATTAACAAGCTCCCTCCCATGATGGGCGGCATATTTGGTGGAGCCTCGACCGGCGGCATTGGTACTGCGGGAGCCGGCGCAGCAATGGCGACTATGGCAGCAGGCATCGGTGCGTTGGCTGCAACGGCTGCGGTAGCCCAAGCCGCTGCCTCCAGCGTGGGCGGTGGTATGAGTGCACTGAAGGCCGCCTATGACGCAGCGAAGGAGGAAATGGGCGGTTCCGCCGGGGGCGGTGGCAGCGGTGGCGAAAGCTCCGGGGATGCGAGCGTTGGGGGCGGGTCTCATGGCAGCAGTGGCAGTGCTGGCGGCGGTTCCGGTGAGGCTGGAGGCGGACAGGCGAGCGGAAAGAGCCAAGGCGGCAGCGGTGGGTTCTCTGCCGCGATGGGTCGCATGGGCCAGCTCGCGGCAGGTACGGCAGCTCACCTTGCGAAAGGCAGCGCCGCTGTAGCCAAGGACCGCATGGAAGCGATGATGGACTCCGCAAAGGAGCGAATCGCCGGAACGACTGGCGGCCAGATTGCGCAAGAAATTAGGTCGCCTGGTAGCGCCTCGCAAGCTCGTCAAGATGCGCGCGACATGGCTAAAGCGAACGAACTCTACGGTGCCGCAGTCGCTGCCGAAGCTCGTGACTTCATCGCCGGCCACGGTGCATCTCAATCGGGTACAGCCTCAGAACCGGACTTCTCCGGCGACTCCATGGGCGGTGCCGAATCGGCCAACCCATCAAGTACCGGAGACGCTTCGGCCGGTTCTGCCGCCGACAGCAGCGCAGCGTCCAGCTCGGCAAACAGTGAAGGGCAAGCCAGCGCGGCTCAAGGCACGGGCGACGGCAGTACAGGTGACGCCCCGTCCTCTCAGGCAGCCCAACCCGGCGCACAGCAATTCACTCCGAGTGCCGCTGAAAAGGCAGAAATCGACGAATTCGTCAACAACCAACAGAAGTCCGCTTAACCACGAGATCACAATGATTAAGGCTATAAAACGAATCCTGGTCACTCTCGCGTGTGCTTTCGCCATCGGACAGTCGCCGCAAGCGTCGGCCCAAGTTTTGACGGGCGACGTCGGGCTGGCCTGCGAAGCAATTCTCTGCCTTTCGTCCGGGTTCCGGCCCGGTGAATGCGCGCCGTCACTGGCCCGCTACTTCGGGATTAGCTTCAAATTCTGGACCGATACGCTGCGCGGTCGAATCAATTTTCTGAATCTTTGCCCTGCGGGTAACGTCCCCGGTGGGGCCGACATGCCGTCCCTCATCAACACGATCGCGAACGGTGCTGGGCGCTGCGATGCCGACTATCTCAACATGAACAACATCGTCGAGGTAGAGGTGCGCGAGTGCGACGGTTATGGCGGGGGTGACACCGGGCCGTCCTGCTACACATACACGAAGCGGGTCATCAGCAACGTGCTGCCCACATACTGCGTCGCATACACGCAGAGCCAGTATCAGTACCTTCTTGGCGTCAAATACGTTGGGGAACCGCTCAAGGACGGTCATTGGATCTCCGATGCGAGCGGCGCACTCGTTAACGGGGCGAGCAAGTAACCATGCCCGTCATCGAGATCCCCCAGCACCTGCCAGAGCGCGTCGCTTGCTCGATTGCCGCAGCGGTCAAATATGAGATCCCGGCAAATCTCATGCTCGCCGTTGCCGAACAAGAGGGTGGCTCGCCTGGACTTGTGAAGCGCAACGGCGATGGCACTGTCGACGTCGGGTCAATGCAGTTCAACACCAAGTACCTCGCCGACTTGCGTCGTTACGGCATTTCGGCTGAGGACGTGTCCCAAGCCGGCTGCTATCCGTTCGACCTTGCCGCCTGGCGATTGCGTGGGCACATCCTGCGCGATGCGGGGGATCTCTGGACGCGTGCGGCTAACTACCACTCGCGCACCCCTTCAAAAAACGCCACCTATCGCGCTTACATCCTGCCGCGTGCTGCGCGCTGGCAGAAGTGGCTCGAAGCGCGCTTCGTAACCTATGACTCCACCGCTGGCGTTGTCGAAATGCGTGTGCCAACGCAGGGTAGGGCAGAGCATGCCGGCACAAGTGAGTCCCCTGCCCTGCCCTCCACTGTTCCCCTCGGGGTGACGTCGAACGCCTTTCGGGTCGACCCCGCGAACACTCCAGCAGCCAAGGCACTCGCCACTGTCTACGGCCGCAATCTGAATGCGCCGTCAGATTCTCCCGGCACGGATTTTAGCCGCTAAAGCGATGAAGAACTTGACCCAACTCACCGAGCTTCAACCTGCCAAAGTCGGCACCACACTGCCCCGTCTTCACCTCAATGACGGCGTGTTGGAATGCTGTAAGTGGTTGGCCCTGCTTTTGATGACCGGGGACCACATCAACAAGTATTTGATGGGCGACTCCTCTCCGGTCCTATTCAACGCCGGCCGAGCGGCAATGCCGATATTCGTTTTTGTATTGGCATACAACTTGGCACGCCCCGGCGCATTCGAGCACGGGACGTATCACCGAGCTATTCAGCGACTGGTGATTTCGGGTCTCGTTGCCACACCGGCTTTCATGGCGTTGGGTGGACTGCTGTCTGGGTGGTGGCCGCTGAACATCATGTTCACGTTGCTCACACTGACGTGCGTTCTGTATCTGTATGAGTCCGGCGGATCCGTCAACAAATTTACCGCAGCGGCCATCTTTCTCGCTGCCGGTTCGTGCGTTGAATTCTGGTGGCCGGCAATATCTCTCGGCGCTTCTGTTTGGTTTTACTCCAGGCGACCGAGTGTCGCCGCATTGGCAGTCGGCACCATCTCCTGCGCAGCGCTCTACTTCGTCAACTCCAACTTCTGGGCGTTCGCGGCTTTCCCGCTGGTCGCCTGCGTGGCGCGTCTGAATTTTCGCGTCCCACGAACTCGCTGGATCTTCTACACGTACTACCCCGCGCATCTGATCTTGCTCCTGCTGGCCCAGCAGACGCTTTCCCGATAAGACCGCCCAAAGAATAACCACCACTCAACACGAGTGTCGCGGGTGATAAAGCGCATTTGTTTAGTTGTACTAATTACCTTCGGCATATATTACGAGGACGTTGACATGAAAATTCGCATTTCTCGCGATCTTTCAAGGAGAATCCGGGCCGGCTTCTGCGCCGGGTTGGTTCTCCTCTCCTCGCTGCAACCGTGCTTTGCTGCCGCCAATTTGGACGACGTGGTCAAGGCAAATGCCGCGTGGGTTCCGAAAGATCACATCAATCAGGCTGAGCTACAGGACAAAGAAAAGGACGCTGCCGACAAGGAGCGTATCCAGGGCGAATGGAGTGCGCTGGACGTTTCTCTCGCCCGCGACCCGCTCGGCGCAGCAAAGCAACGAGCTACCGGCGCGGCGACCGAAGCCGCACAGCGGATGTTGAATCAATTCGGCTCTGCCAAGCTGTCCTTGGGTGCCGGAGACGGCTTTAAGAACGGCAGTCTGGATGTGCTGCTTCCGCTTCGAGACACCGACAGCAATCTCACCTTCACGCAGCTCGGCTTCCGCCGATCGAATGCGTTGTCCGACAGCTACCGTTCGACGTTGAACATCGGTGTTGGACATCGACACTTCTTCAACGGTGGCAAATGGATGATCGGGGGGAATGCCTTCTTTGATCATGACATTTCCCGAGACCATCTTCGCGGTGGTCTCGGCCTTGAGGCATGGACTGATTACCTGCGTCTGTCCGCCAATGCCTACCTGCGCATGAGCGGGTGGCAAGACTCTCCGGATATTCGCGGCTATATGGAGCGTCCTGCGAACGGCTGGGACGTTCGCGCCGAAGGATATTTGCCTGCATTCCCTCACCTTGGCGCACGCCTCTACTACGAACAGTATTACGGCCAGAAGGTCGGGCTGTTCGGTACTGGAAGTTTGCAGCGCAACCCCCATGCAATTACTGTCGGCCTCACTTATCAGCCAATCCCGCTGTTTTCATTGGATCTCGACTATCGCGCCGGCCAGGGTGGCGTGTCACAGACGACGGTTCGTGCGAACCTGACTTACAAAATTGGCGTTCCTCTCGATAAGCAATTGCGAGCCTCATCGGTTCGCGATTCAAAGCTCTTGAAAGGCAGTCGTTACGAGCTGGTCAACCGGAATAACGAGATCGTTCTGGAGTACCAAAAGAAGGAAGCTCGCCTGACAATCCCGACTCAAATTAGCGGGTATCCGGGCACAAGCACGACGTTCGCGGTCAACTCGTACACAGCCCTTGGGTTCTCATCTTTTGCCTGGACTGGTACTGCTGCGTCGTTTGTTCAATCATATTCCGGCGGAACCGCTACGCTCGCGCTTCCTTCCTACAACCAGAGTGGAACCAATACGTACACTCTCCAAGCGGTTGCCACTGAGACGGATGGCGCTGTCGCACGATCCAACGTCATGACGGTGACTGTAAATCCGCTGTCGGTAAGTCTCGATCGGAGCAAACCTACCGCCTCCGCTGATGGGCGCGACTCTGTGACGTTTACCGCCACTGTGATCGGGACCAACTCTGAACCTCTTGCCGACCAGGCAGTTGATTGGAAAATTCCGGCCAGCGCTACCGTTGTTTCCTTAATGGCGCGCACAAACAAGGCCGGGAAGGCTGACGCGATTGTCACGGCGAAGTCTGCCGCCGTGATTCACGTCACTGCGACCTCAACGTTGTCCGGCGAGACGGCATCCAATTCCGCAGCGTTCATAGGCGATCCTACGACGGCTGGCGTTGCTACGCTTGTGGCTCAACCTACCGCGATCGCCGCTAACGGCACGAGCAAATCGATATTGACGGCGACATTGAAGGACGCCAAGGGCATCACGCTTGGATATGGCGTTCCGGTCAAGTGGGCGACGACCCTTGGCACATTGTCCGCCGACACGAGTGTCACCGATTCCAACGGCCAGGCCGTCGTTACACTGACCTCGGCTACGACGGCGGGCACGGCCACGGTGACGGCTTCCGCTATCGCTGGCAATAAAACGGCTGACGTTGCATTTACGCCGGATGTGGCAACAGCAAATGTTGCCTCGCTCACGGCTGCGCCGGCAGCGATCCCCGCCAATGGCGCCAGTAAATCGACGCTGACGGCGACTATCAAGGACGCGAACGGAAACACGGTGGGCGCCGGTATTCCTGTCAAGTGGCAAACAACCGCCGGCACGCTTTCGGCTGCGAACTCGCAGACCGATACGTCAGGCGTTGCAATCGTAACGCTTACCTCCGCGACCGCCGCAGGGATTGCGAACGTGACCGCCACGACCACGGCGGGCAACAAGACCGCACCTGTTGCGTTTGTGCCGGACACTGCCACGGCTGGCGTGGTGTCGCTCGTGGCGAATCCGACCAGCATTGCGGCCAACGGCAGCAGCACGTCCGCACTGACGGCCACGGTCAAAGACGCGAGCGGCAACACCGTAGGTGCTGGGGTCACGGTGAACTGGTCGACCTCGGCCGGTAGCCTGACGGGCACGTCGAGCGTGACCGACGCCAGCGGCATCGCCACGATGACCCTTAAGTCAGCAACGACGGTCGGCGTCGCTACGGTATCGGCAACGGCCGTCGCAGGCAGCAAGACGGCCAACGTGACCTTTGTGCCGGACACGGCTACGGCTGGTGTGGTGTCGCTCGTGGCGAATCCGACTAGCATCGCAGCCAACGGCAGCAGCACATCCACGCTGACGGCCACCGTCAAGGATGCTTACGGCAATGCGGTGGGTGCTGGCGTCACCGTGAACTGGTCGACCTCGGCCGGTAGCCTGACGGGCACATCGAGCGTGACCGACGCCAGCGGTATCGCCATGATGACGCTCAAGTCGGCAACGACGGCGGGCACAGCCACGGTAACGGCAGCGGCAGTCGCCGGCAGCAAGACGGCCAACGTGACCTTTGTGCCGGACATGACTACTGCGGCCGTGGTGTCGCTCGCGGCGAATCCGACCAGTATTGCGGCCAACGGCAGCAGCACTTCCGCTCTGACGGCCACGGTCAAGGATGGCAACGGTAACGCAATGGGTGCCGGCGTCACCGTGAATTGGACGACCACGGCGGGTAGCCTGGCGGGCACGTCGAGCGTGACCGACGCCAGCGGCATCGCCACGATGACGCTCAAGTCGGCAACGACGGTCGGCGTCGCCACGGTAACAGCAGCGGCCGTCGCCGGCAGCAAGACGGCCAACGTGACCTTTGTGCCGGACACAGCCACGGCGGGCGTCGTTTCGCTCATGGCGAATCCGATCAGCATCACGGCCAACGGCAGCAGCACGTCCGCACTGACGGCTTCGGTGAAGGATGCGAGCGGCAACACCGTGGGTGCTGGTGTCACCGTGAACTGGTCGACCACGGCCGGTAGCCTGACAGGTACGTCGAGCGTGACCGACGCCAGCGGCATTGCCACGATGACGCTCAAGTCGGCTACGACGGCGGGCACGGCCACGGTAACGGCTGCGGCCGTCGCCGGTAGCAAGACGGCCAGCGTGGCGTTTGTGCCGGATACGGCCACGGCGGGCGTGGTGTCGCTGGTGGCGAATCCGACGAGCATTGCGGCCAACGGCAGCAGCACGTCGACGCTGACCGCCACTGTCAAGGACGCCAACGGTAACGCCTTGGGGGCCGGTATCGCTGTGAACTGGTCGACCACGGCGGGGAGCCTGACGGGAACGTCGAGCGTGACGAACGCTAGCGGCGTTGCGACGATGACGCTCACATCGCCCACGACGGTCGGTGTCGCCACGGTAACGGCTGCGGCGGTCGCCGGTAGCAAGACGGCCAGCGTGACGTTTGTTGGCGATCCGGCAACGGCCCGCGTGGTCAGCCTGACGCCGCCGACTGCCACTGCATATGTTGGCGGGATTGCGACCACGTACACGGCCACGGTGAAGGACGCCAACGGCTTCACGGTTGGGGCCGGTGTCTCGGTCACATGGTCTGTGAGTGCCGGAACGCCGAGCGCCACCAGCACCGTGACTAATTCATCCGGTCAGGCGTCGATCAACGTTGTATCACCGAACGTGGTCGGTAGCGGGACGATCACGGCCAGTGCCGTCGCTGGTTCAGCGAATGCGACGATCAACTACGTTGCCAACATGAACACCCTGCGCGTTGTTTCTTTGTCGCCCAACATGAACAATGTCCCGGCAAATGGAAGCTCAACGGTGATGTTGCTTTCGTCTGTGCGCGACGCATGGGGCAACAATCCGGGCGCGGGAGTCACGGTCAACTGGTCGGACTCGTTGGGGCGCTTGTCGGCGGGAGCTACGGCCACTGACGGGAACGGAACGGCGGTGAACTACCTGACGGCCCCCGGAGCGGCGGGCACCTCGTCCGTGAACGCGAGGATCGCGGCTACTGGTGACGGCGGTGTAGGCACAGCCGTTACGTGGGTGAGTACCTTTAGCGCTGCGAACGTCAGTGTGTCAACGTCGCCGGATATGCAGCCGAACGCGAACGGCATCCTGTACGTGAGCGGCTTCATCACTACGGCAACGCAGTCCTCTAGCGGGACGGTGTACATCACCGGCATCACCTACAACAACAGCTATGGCTCACAAAGTGCGTACATGGAAATCAACGGCGGCACCTATTGGGCCAACGCATCCGGCCTCTCGATTCCTTGGGGGTCGGGTGGGTCACTGGTGATACAACAGCACGAGGGCACGGGCATGGTTCCGGCCGTCTTCCAGTCGGTCACGTTGTCGCTTAGCACGGGACAAACGGTCACGCTTAATAGCGGGTCGGCACAGTGATCTAGGCCCAGCAGATTCCCCTTTGAGGCGGGTGGAGAAATCCACTCGCTTTTTTTTATTTATTTGTTGTATTCAACAGATAAATAAAATACACTTGATTCCAAGGTCGCGAACAGAGGTCGTGACGACAATCGAAGTCAAATTTACCGAGAGGAACAACACCATGATTTTCCCTGTTATCGTTTTGGCACTTGGCTTGAACGGCGTCGTCCAAGGCAACATCAACGACCACGGGACGCACGAGAAAGAAATTGAGGCCACTCAGATCCGCGAGCTTCGCGACGCTCGCGCTGCGAATCAGTGGTGCCGTGACAATGACCGCAGCCGCCAGAGTAACGGCAACTACATCAATTGCGAGCCTTACGAGGAACTTTACCTGACGCGTTTGAATGATCGTCGCGAAACGTTGATCGCCCAAATCGCGGAAAAGCGGGGTGCGGCTGTGGCATTGAAGGCTGCGACGCCGAGTGCCGACGAGGCGGCGGTGGCCGATATCGGTTTCTTCGGAAAATTGGGCAACTATATGGGTACACCGGTGACTACCGCGATGGTTGCATACCAAAATCAGAACGAGTGCCTAGAAGATGTGCGCGATGGTGACGGCGACGATTGCTCGGTTCTTGCGGCACGGCTAAAAGTCGCGGTGCGGGGGGCTCAGGAATATCGCGAAAAGCTGATTGCGGAAGGCCCGGGCTTCCTGCGTGACCCAAGCCACCGACTCATCATCACAATGGAAAGTGATGAACTAAAAGCCGCCGCTGCGGCGATCACGGCGAAGGTGAACGCCGAGCAGTCGTTGGCCGATTGCGGGGCCGGGCTGGCGATCGGCCGTCGCTCGGACTGCACCACGCAAAGCGTCATCTATCACTCGGCAGTCGATAGCCTCGACCGTGCGTCAACGGCAAAGCCGGCCACCTCGGAATGATGGGTCGGAAAGACGGGGAGCAATCCCCGTCTCTTCCTCTTCGAGCCTTACAATGGCGTCATTTAGACGCGAGGGCTTTTCCAGCATGACTGAACCAAAGCGAGGGCGTGGGCGACCGATTGGAACGACGAAACCGGATGCGAAGTCATCCAGCGAGCGTGTAAAGGAATGGGAAAAAAACTTGGTCGACTCGGGCGGGAGAATCATTCGCCAGATTCGGCTCACGCCAGAGGCAAACGCCGCTCTAAAGACGTTTGAGGACGAGTACAAAACGCCGCAAGAGGCAATCTATGCCGCTATCCTCGAAAAGGGTCAGCGGCACCGCCGATAGGCATTTACGTCGACGTTGCACACTACTGATCGTCACCCGCGCGCCTCCAACTCGTGCCGTCGATCCACCAGCCGCGCACCTCAAGCGCGGCAACAAACTCCCCGCGAAGTCCGACAAGCCTGCTCGAGTCGACCGCTTTCCATCCATATGCTCGCGCTTGTTCCACTCCAATAAGCTCGCATACGGCCCTCTTGGCCAACTCCCGCGCAACCTGCTTTGACTGCCCAATACGTTCTGCCGTATCTGTCAGGCTTGTGCCGTGCAGCAGCGAAAGGAACACTGGGATCGCACATCGAGCATGGACCACTTCAACATCGAGCGTGCCAATTTCGGCGGCTGCAAGTTGACGCGCCACGTCGTCCAGTACCGGGGCCGGCACGGCCAAAGCAGGTTTTATCTGACGGCGCTGGCCTGCACGCAACATGGTGATTGCTGGCGCAAGTATGCCAGCGTGCGCGCGTATGACAGGGGCTGTAGGAAGGCCCGTGTATGGCTTGAGCGCAGCGGGCCGCTCATGGGGCTCTATACGCGCCCAGACCGCGCGTAACACCTCCCATGTCACCTGACGAACCTTTCCAACTGGAACGCCAAGCCGACTTGCGGCTGCGGTGTAGTCCTCGCCGGAAAGGATCGACTCAAACAGGTCAATTTCCCTCTGGTGGCGTGAATTCGATTTCATTCGGGGTTGGTCGACAAGTGAATTGCGGCGTCAGTCTACGCGATTTCTGACCGCAAACGGCGTCCTTGACGCTTGCCACAGGCGCCCATACACTGCCGCCACTTTGGTGCCCGCTGCCGCCCCTGTGCCGGCAGTAGTTAAACGGGAATCAGGCGGCTCCCCCTCTCCGGGCGGTGGCTAACCTGAGCTGCCCCCGCAACGGTAAGCGTCTACTCGATACGTTGCCCCTCACACCACTGCGCGCAAGCGTGGGAAGGTGGGGCCGCGTGAGCGCCAGCCCGGATACCGGCCAGAGAGGGGAGTTGCGCCGAATTTTTCGCCAAAGACGAGTTTGACGCGCACTCGCATAGCGCCACGGCCTGCGGGGAGCGGGCCGGGTGAAATCGCACCGGAACTCTAACAATGCAAACGAAACTCGCGGCCGGCGCTGCCGCGCTCGCGCTCATTTCCTCGCCGCACGTTGCAACAGCCCAAACCGCCGACGACACAGGCAGCGCGGTACTGCCCAAAACCGTTGTCACCGCCGACAGGGCACCCCAACGCCTTCAGGACGCTATCCCACAGACCACGCTTATCGACAGCCAGGCGATCACGGATTCCGCCGCCAACGACCTGCCCGGCCTGCTGCGCTTGGCACCGGGCGCTCAGGTCGTCAGCAACGGTGGGCCGGGGTCTACTTCAAGCCTATTCCTTCGCGGCTCGCAAGCCAGCCAGTCGCTCGTCCTTATTGACGGCGTGCGAGTCGATTCGGTAAGCGCCGGCTCAGCGCAGATTTCGCAAATCCCACTCGATCAAATCGATCATATCGAAATCGTGAACGGCAACGTGTCTGCGCTGTACGGGTCAGGGGCGATTGGGGGCGTCGTTCAAATATTCACGAAGGACGGCGGCAATCATCCGCCTAAATTCTTCGCCTCGGCAGGGTACGGCAGCTATCACACACAGACGCAGAATGCCGGCGTAAGTGGTGCGCTCGATGCCGACGGTCGGACGACTTTTAGCGCGTCCCTGGCGCGGTACAAGACCGATGGTTTTTCATCCATCGACCCGGCCAAGCAACCAAGCGTAAACCCGAACGCCAACGGCTACCTCAACGAGAGTGGTAGCGCATCTATCAAACACCGATTCGTGAACGGTTGGGACGTGGGTGTCCGCTACTTTCAATCCAACGGCTACAACAGCTACGACAATGCTTACGGCCAACCTACCGACTTGAACTACGGTATTAGCAAGGTGCAGCAGGCATCCGTTTTCGCCAACGGAAACGTAACCGACTGGTGGAAAACGCACGTTACGATCGCAGCCGGCAACGACCGTAGTATCCAGAAAACGAACGGCCTCTATAACGGCCGGTTTGACACGGACAATAGGCAATACACATGGCAGAATGATTTCGCCATCGCCAGCGGCCAGAAGATCCTCGCGGGCTATGAACACCTCGACCAGAGCTTTGATTCTAGTGCCTATGCCGCCCCCTCCCGTCGCGTCGACTCAGGCTTTATCGGCTACAACGGGCGCTTTGGTGCTCATCAGTTTCAAGCTAACCTGCGGCGCGACCAGTACTCCGATTTCGGCGGTGCAAGCAGCTATTACCTCGGGTACGGCTACGACATAACTGATAGCTGGAAGGTTCTTGCGAGCTATTCGGACGCCTTCCGCGCGCCGACCTTCAACGACCTGTACTACCCCTACGGCGGCAACACCAACATTCGCCCAGAGACAAGTCACTCCGTCGAAGCTGGAGTGCAGTACGCCACCGACGCGCTTGGCGTGATGCGTTTGACAGTGTTCCAAACTCGCTACTCGAATCTCATTCAGTATGCGTCAGACCTTGCGGGCAACTACACGGCACAGAATGTGGGCACGGCCAAGGTGCAGGGCCTGGAAGGCTCTTGGAGTGGGCAGGTTTACAAGACCGACGTGCGCGCTTCTTTCACTTTCCAAAATCCTGTGAACGAGGACACGCATACCGATCTGAGCCGCCGCGCACGGCACTTCGCGTCGTTCGCTGTCAACCGGAACATTGAGAGTGTGCGCGTGGGCGCTGAATGGATTCTGAGCGGTGCGCGGCTCGATGGCACCAAGCACCTCGGCGGATACGGCCTAGTGAACCTGTCGGCCCGCTACAACATCACAAAGGCGTGGTACGTCGCCCTGCAAGTGCAGAATCTGCTGAACAAGGATTACGAGCTTGCCTACTCGTATGAAACGCCCAAACGCAGCGCTTTCATCACTCTCGGCTGGCAGCAATTCTGACGTCCCGAGTGCATATCGCCAGCCCCAGCGGCTGGCGATCCTCCTGACGTAAATCAACAACGACGTTACTTCCCATTTTCCGAAACGCCGAACTCAGCGGCTTCGCCATCTCGCGTGCAGGAAGCCCAAATTCGCTTAACCTGGCTGATACTGCATCCCGCCATACGCGCTGTTTCAGCGATGGTGTGTCCAGCTTTCCTAAACGCGATAACGCGCTCGTTCACGGCAGTATTGGGCTTGCGCCCACGATACTTTCCAGCAGCTCGGGCAAGAGTTATGCCCTGCGCCTGGCGCTGCCGCCGGGTCTCATACTCGTCACGGGCCATCTGCAAAGCGAGCCGCATGAGCATTTGCTGCACCGACTCAAGGACAACCCGAGCAACGCCCTCCGATTTCTCGGACAACTCCGACAAATCGATCACACCAGGCACGGCCAACGTCGCTCCTTTGTCGCGTATCGATCCAATCAGGCGCTCGGCGTCGGGCAATGGAAGGCGACTAATGCGATCAATTTTTTCCGCGATGACCACATCCCCCGGTTGCAGGTCAGCAATCATTCGCAGTAGCTCTGGTCTATCCACGCGGGCACCGGACGCTTTCTCACGGTACACACCTGCTACGTAGTACCCTGCCCTCCTCGCCTCGTCTACAAGCCCCTCTTGCCTCTCTATGTCCTGTTGCGCAGTGCTTACGCGCAAATAGATTCGGGCGACCTTGATAGCCGCCCGATCACGCTTGCGAGAAGCGGCGGTTTTGCTCGTCTGACGCGCGACCACCTCGCTTTATCCTTCCGGGGAGATCAAAAAGCGATCCCGCTTTTTACCAACTATCCAAGCGGGCGCTCGCCCGCGACCACTCCATGTGGCACCCGAAGCAGGGTCCCGGTACTTAGCCGCAAGCGGGCCGCTGCGCTTGCGGCGCGCCCCAAATAGATCCCGCTCGGTCAATTGGTACTCAACGATAAGGCGTCGAACATCGGCCACAACACTGCCTTTTTCCGCCGCCAGTGCTTTAGCCGCCTCGGCTTCTAATGCCTCAACGCGCTTGAGGGTCTCTGCTTCAATTGCCTCGATCTGTGCGCGAATCTCTGCATATTTCTTCGTCATGTTATCTCTGTGTCAGCTTTGGTTATTTTTGATTCCGCTTGCCGGTTTATCTGCCTTGGTGGAAGCAATATCGCCGATGCGATTCCGGAAAGTCTCTCGGTCATTTTGGGTATACCTAATTTAACCATACGAATTTTAGTAGCCCAAATATACAAGAGGCAACTCAAAAAAGCCATCTATTTTTGGACCACCTAAAAGAGCCTATTTTTCACTTGCGTCATTAGCTCAGGTTAGCTAATATGAGTCATCAAACCAAGGTTAGCTAAGGAGGTGCCATGCAAACCGTCAACATCCACGACGCCAAATCGCAATTGTCGAAGCTCATCGAGCGCGCCAAGAGTGGCGAGGACGTTGTTATCGCCAAGGCGGGGGAGCCGGTCGCCCGTCTCGTCGCCTTCGTCCCGGCCAAGCCGGAACGCCGCTTCGGTGGCCTCAAGGGTAAGATCCGTATCGCTTCGGATTTCGACGACGCCTTGCCGGCCGATGTGCTTGCCGCGTTTGAGGGACAGTGATGCGCTTGCTTCTCGACACGCACGTTTTTCTGTGGGCTGTCACAGACGACCCGAAACTGAGCCTTGCTTCGCGTGAGGTTATTCAGTTGGCTGATGAGGTCTACGTAAGCGCCGCGAGCATTTGGGAGATTTCTATTAAGGCCGGTCTCGGCAAGATCGACGTCGATCCGACCGCCCTTACGGCGGAGATACGCGCGGCTGGCTTTTTGGAGTTGCCGATCACTACGGCGCATGCCGCCAAGGTATGCACACTGCCCGACATTCATCGTGACCCGTTCGACCGGCTGCTGGTCGCGCAAGCGATGTGTGAGCCGCTACAGCTATTCACAGCAGATGCCAATGTCTTGAAGTACACAGACTTGGCCTGGCGCGTGTAATTCGATGAACATAGGAGCAACAAATGGAATTTCTTGTGAATCCGCTCGTGTGGGGTATCTCAACAGTCGCAATGGCCGTCTCTGGTCTCACCATGTTTTACGCCAGCATGGCGGGAATCCCGCTGAACCAACGGGTCTATTGGGTCGTGTTGTTGGCAAGCATGCTCGTTGCGGCCATCAACTCCGTGAGCAGCGTTTCAGGCATGGTGTGCAGCAGTTTCATACCTCCGTTCGGTTGCTCCGGCGGCGTCTTCTTTCCAAAATCCTAATCAGGGTCACTCATGGCATTTCCGAAACGCATCATCGCTCTGCTCGCCATCTCCGTGGTGTGCGTCATCGCTGTACTGATGGTAACGCGTCATGAGTCCAGCAGCGCTGTTGCAACGAGCGCTGCGAACATCGACGCTTGCGACAGGGACGCACAGCGCGCAGCGGGCTTGTCCGACGCCGCGCAACGCGAGCTGGCCGACAAGTGCTTCCGCTCAGGCTCTTTCACCAAGAGTGAGAAGCGAGAGTGGTAATGCCCATCATCACGAGCCGGCCACTCACGGCAAAGGAAGAGAAGACTCTTGCTGTACTCCAGGGCGCGCTTGTTGGATTTGTCGCGAACGGCTCGATTGCGCTGGTGTCGCCGGTTGACTTCGCTCAGATCATGCACAAACCGTCTGTGAACGAGATTCGGCAAGCCATCAATAGCCTGATGAGCGTGACGTGGACGCCACACGACCGGCCCGGAAACCAGCGGCCGATAATCATGGCCTACGGTTCTCGAGACGGCGTGAATGCGTTCCTGGTGGAGTTCAACAGAGCCTACGTCGACGCCTTGAATAGCGAACCAATCCACTAGCCGTACTAGCAAACTAGACGGGGCCGTAATGTACGTGACACCTCAGATTGTCACCCTGAAAAACTGAATCTCCGCGCCGGCCGGCCGCCGACAACCAGCAATCACTAACTTTGAACCTTATGCCCGCGCAATTCCGTGTGATTCTCGACGCCTATTCCCTTCAGAAATTTCACGTTGACCAAACCGAGTATCAAAAGCGGTTGGTTGCTGTTTTGCCGGACTTTGAGCTGTCGTTCAGCGTCGGAACAACAGGCGGCGACACGATCGCGATTCGTGATGGAATACAACTAGTCGAAGCGACAAACGCGGACAAGACTCAGCAGACCCAGTTTTTTCAAGCGGCCAAAAAGGTATGGGCGGATCTCATGCGAGCGACGAAGACGTATCCGGTCAACGCCCGGGAACGCAACTTCCGCGTGACCGTCATTTCGACAATCAACGGGTACACCGCATCCGTTGTTGAGCGCATCGCTAGTCAGGAGCAGCCGGTTGCTCTCAACGTCCCGCTCCACGCGAGTATCAATCCGGGTTCGTTCTATCAGCACCGTCACTGGTTTCTGAAGATGCTCCTTGAGTTCGTAGATAGCGAGCTGATGGCGTGGGCTGTGACGAAATGCGACGGAGAAGCCGGCCCTGGCAAACATAACGCTCACATTCTCGCAAATCTGCTCGGATGGCCTGAAGGGTATCCGGACGCCTGCGGTGACGATCTTTCGCGCCTTCAGGTGCCGCGATTGGACTGAAATACCTGATCGACTCGATTTTCGTCCGGCCGAGGTGTTTCGAGTGTGCTGGCAGTTGAGGCGAACAATCCCGATCGAGCGGCGTCGGGATTCGCAATGGTGCCGAAGGATGCAGCCTTAACTGCGTTCTCGGCCAGCAGCAATACTTGCTCAACTGCGCCGATCAATTGAGCCGGGTTCGGCGTCACGAACCCATTTAGACCTTGCGGATACCGACCACGATACGGCCAGTCGTGGAGCGTATTCAGCAGCACACACCAATCCGGGGGCGACGTGGGAGCGACAAGCGCCAACTTGGCTGCTGCGCCCCACAACGCACTGAGATCGTGCCCAAATGGCTTCTTGCTCAACTTCGAGGCAGGTATCTTCGCGGACCAGAGCAGCGCCTTCAACGCCCCCTCAAGTGCCTGGGCAGCGAGCAGCGCACCGGGTAGATGAGTTTCCACGGTGCTCGCCTCTAATGCCTTCGCCCCCTGCCAAAGCTGTTTGGCGGTCACCAAGAAACTCTCGCCGTCCGAGGGCCGCCGGAAGGCAACAGGCGGTGTGACCATCATTACGTGTCCATTCATCTCGGGCAGCTCACTTTTTCCTTGTCACTTTACACAACGCAACGCAGCAACCGGGGCAGGCGCGTCACCCGCTTTGTTGCGAAGATCCGGATAGCGCGCCTCAATCGTCGTTGCGTTTCCGGTTGGTGGGTTGTGTGCCGTTCCATTGATGCAAACTGCGGCACGACCGGTTTCATCGAAACCCATGTGGACCGCCGCGCTTTCGGGTACAGCGCCGATGCCGCTAACATAAACCGTCTGCTGTCCGGCGACCGTCTTCAATGTGGACCAAACTGTAGTTACCGTGTAGGCCACAGTCGATATTGCGAGCACCGCCGTCAACGCAATCATCACCGCTTGCTGACGCCCTTGTGCCTTACCATCCTTCTCTGCTTGGCTAAGAATTTTGTCCAGGCGGTGTGAGAGTCCATTCATCGCCTCGTTCGTTCGATGCTGCATGATGCGCTGATACTTCTGCCCCTCCCCTGGCGCAACGAAATCAGCGTTCAGAATTGTGTCGAGATGAATGTCCTTCCAGTGGGTCATTATGTTTTCCAGTTGCTAAAGTGAACTGATGCGCGCCGGGTCTGTACCTACAGACCGGATGGCGAGCCATACTTGCAAGCGCTCTTCCGGTTCAGCCACTGGATGGGCGAGATCAATCCCGAAGGGCTTCACAATAGCGAACACCCCGGGCGCAATGTTGTACAGTCGGTCGACTCGCCGCTCGGCTCCTATGACCTCGCGAATTCTCTGGAAAAGGCGCTGCCTCTCCCATCGGACTGGGGACCTAGCCCTAAACGGCAAACCCGATAGGTGCGCTAGGGCAGCGTCTATGTCTGATTCGGATACCACCATCGCCTGCGGTGATCTCCAGAGGGTTGCGAGACTCATATCGCCTTTTCCGCGGTTTTCCTAAAGCGCTGACGGTCGCAGATAGACCTTGTCACTGCTTCGATACTTCCGAAGGAATTCGGCCAAGAATGACCTCACCGCATCGTAGTCGTCGAGAAATGCCATGACCTCTGGATCGCTCTCATCGTCTTCAGGAAGGTCATGATTAACGAAGTACTGCAAGGCCATCTGCCACTTGACGTCCTCCTCCTCCGTGATTTGGTAGTTCGCTTCCAACCACTTGTACTCGTCTGACGTGCCGTCTAATCCCGGTTCTCCCCAGACGCGCTCCATCTCGCCGATGACGGAATAGAACATCGAAGTTTCAATTCCGTCGTCGTCTTCATCTACGGGCGTGGTCATGATTCTTCCTATTTGACGTCAGCTTTGCGATCGCGAAACTGCTTTGCGATTTCCCGCGCGCGCTCCGCGCCTTTCTTCGACGCCTCCGCGAGTTTCCCGTTTTCTGCCGACATGCGTCCTGCCGTCGCTCCGCCTCGCATTTTTGCTTCGAGGGGTTGTAGTGCCCCGATTTCGGCTGCTCCGCCGACAGTCATCCATGCCAACTGGTGCTCCTTATTGACGAAGACTCTCTGTCCCTTCACAGGCTCACCGCATCCACATTTGCAGTTCCGCATCACGGCCACTCCCGTCTAGTTGTTCGGATGTCCAACATAGCAACCAGCAAGCACGAACAGTGCCGTGAACTCATGCTGACAAGACTCGCACACGTACTCCTGGTGAACCGTCTTGGTGCCGATCGCGCAAGCACCCATCGTCACCTCTGTTGATTCGCAGGATGGGCACAGCGTCGTGCTGGACGCGATGACTCGGTCCTTCCATTCGTCAGTTCCAAGCATCCTGCTCTCCTGCAAATTTCATGGCAATCTTTCCGTTGTCAGCGGAGCCAGCCCTAATGCCGCATGGCTTCCTCGGGATCTGGATGTCCTTGTAGGTCGCCATAGCGGGCTTGTGCTTTCTGGCCTAAGTCACGATGAACGTGGTAGCGTTGGCAACCCGGCTTCTGAGCATCTTGTTCCACAGCTCGCGCCGACGGTGCTCATGGATTTCGCCCCAAGGCACCAGCTCGATCCCGGCCATTTCGTAGTCCCCGCGAGCGCGCATCGCGGCGTAGTTCTCCGCGCTCGTAACGATGTGGACGGACTCGCACTCAATCACAGTTCGCACGAACTCGTCAGGGTCCTGTCGCTGCTCCCGTCGATGTCGATCAACAAGCGCCGTGAGTGTCGTCTGAATTCTCTTGTGGTGCTCTAGTCGCAGGTCGCCGCTTTGACTCGCGATTGCCTCCATTGAAACTAGCCCAGAAAACTGCCTCACTCGACGTTTTACACTCTCGGCCATCACGTGCGTGTACCACGCTCTCGCTCGACTGGCCGTCACATTAGGGCGGCCTGACAGCCACATTACCTCTTCGTAAATCGAAGTGAGGGCGCGAAGATCGTCTAAGTGTCGGTCGTTCATTTTCCGTGGTTATCGCCGCATGCGGTCGTTCGGATTGGGATACCGTTGCAACACCTCCAACCCCGTTAGCGCGCATGGGTCGATTGTGTACTCTTCCTCGCCAAGCCATCTACTGTGTTTCCCAGGGCCGGAAATAATTGCCATTGCGTCAACATTCGCACTGAGTAGAACGCCACCGCCGGAGTAGTAAGCGTTCAGACCACTTCCGAACATTTCTGCGGTACGACGCTGCGACGACCAACAGAGGCCAATCCTCCCGGCATTGAAGCGCTCGGTGCTCTCGCCACGATACAGCGTCAACGACGGGCCTTCGTAGCGTGGTAACACGGCCAGCAGCAGCCGAACCAAGAGCTTGTCGTCGCCGATTTCTTCGCGAATGCGACCTCCGTACGTCACCCAACTGGTGAGGCAATTCTCGCGGTGCTGCCCGTTGGAGGAGCATTCGTCGGCGACTCGCTGAAGGGCGTCTACCCAGCTCAGGCCATTCGCCTTAGCCTCCTCTCGACTGGGCATATGGTGACCGCCAGAGAGAAACGATGACGTCAAAGAAGCAATGCACATTTGCGAGTAAACCAACCTTTTTCCTAGTGGCTCACGGCCGGATAGACGAAATCTTCGTCGGGCGTAAATTCGTACCGGGCAGGATCGCTCTCGAACATCACGTAGCCCTCGACACCCTTCTCGCGGAGCACCTTCACTGCGCGTCGGGCGTTCGCGACCTCAAATTCGTGAAGCCTGCCCGTGTCGGCAGGGCGACCGCCGCTCGACGCTCCCTCGCCACTGATCAGGAGCGTCATTTCTGCGCCCGAACCGGCCTTGCGTCCAAAAATCTGGCTTTTCATCGAGTTTTCCTACACGCCCAACGATCGGCAATCCGCGCACTGCTTTTGCAGATGCCAGCAGGCTCAAACGAACCTGGGTGGCGAGCCGGGAACAAACGCTCTCGGCCAAAAAGGTGTTTCAGATGTTGTTCTCGCAGAAGCCTGCGAGCGGCACGGGAGACGCGAGTGTTGAAATGATCGTGTACCCCGGATAAGTCTGCTTTGCGGTTCGTGAGAACGTCGCAACCGCTTCATCCTCGTCCGTGGCCGCGATAATCCCGTGAACAGGCTTAATTACGTCCGTCGAGCCGTCCTTGCGCATGACTGCGGAGACCATGAATCGAGTCGGTTGGTTGACATGCCAGCCTGCGCGGCCGCCCGGCGCTGCGGATGCATAGCCCTGCGACGAAAGGATGGCTGCGAGCAGGATGATCCTCAGCATGGCCGCCTGTCTCACAGTTCCGGATTGGCAAGGAATGCCGCCGTTTCGAGCGTGCTTGCGGCATGCTCCCGGCCCGAAAGTGCAACAGCCACGTGAAACAGGGCGACGGCACGGTTGTTGCTGTCGAGCATCCCCGATGCCGCCCGGATGAGTGCAATACCCTTCACCACCGCTTTCGCTTGCTCCGACGATCCGGAGCTACCGAGACGCTCCACCATCGATTCCATCGATTCGATTTCCGAGCCAAATTCCATATCACCCTCGCCGTAAGAGCGGCACATGAGCCGCGCAATGTTCAATGAATACATTGTAGATAATTATTGTGTTGCGCGCAACCCAATAATTAAGGACGGCCGGTAATGATGGCCTCTAACTCCCCCGGTCGGCTCCGTCGGTACAGTTGATAGTAGTGGGCTCCGCCCTCAAGATTCAGGTGAGTGGTGTCGTTGCTTCTGTAAAGCGGGATGTTTCCGGCGGCCGTGGCACACATCCCATTACTACATGCGGCACCATACGTGTGCATCACTTTCACCGCCGGCAGGCGGGCCGCCAAATTCCCTACAACCTCATGATTCGCCGCCTCAACGCCGGCCGCCGACTGGCGGCTGAATTCGCACGATCGAGCGAACGGTGACCACCTCAATCCGTTGTACAACGGACAGTTGATGAGCCCGTCAGGCATGGGGGGAACATCATCAAGGATGACGACTTGCTTGCCGGCGTCGAGCAGCGCCTTCGCCGTGCGGTAGAGATCCTCGTCAATCTGCTCTGGGCCAAACCCTCGCTCGTTACGCTTCACGTTTGACGGCGCTACGTACGCCCCCCATGTACCCGATAGGAAAACAACTTCAATGTCGCTGCTTTTCAGCAGATAGTTCATGACCAGTCGATCATGTTCGCGGCATGGTTCATCCATATTCGGCCGCGTGCCGATCGGAGGATCCGCGACCGGAGGGCAGAGCGGCCGCGCCATGTCGTGAACACTTAACCCGAACTCGTTGCCCAACTCCCGGAAGAAGTACACGAAGTGATAGGCGTGAGAGTCGCCCCACAGGACGGCCTTTCTTCCGCCTGGCGCCCCGACAGAACATTTCGCTTCCGACGTAACCCCTACAGCCCCCCAGCACAGTGCCCCTCGTCCCTGCATCCAGTCACGGTCGGTCGACGCGGTATAGATTTCTCGAAATTGCTGGGGATACATGAACAGAAAGTTTGTGGACGTTCTTCCCACCGCCACAGTAGAAGCAGCAAGTGCGATCGGTGCCAGGATGTAACCGATCACGGCTCTCCTAAAGCTCACTCGCGCATAGCGCAACGGCTGCTCGACATACCGATGGGAAAGCGCAGCAACAACGAAACTCAACGCTACCGCGCAGACGATCGCGACGTCGCTCGTCAGCCCGAACCGCCGAAACGCAAAAAGTATCGGCCAGTGCCAGAGATAGATGCCATACGACCGGAGGCCGATCCAGAGCGCAACGCGATTTCCAAGCACTGCACGGATCACTTTCGAGTCGTGTCCCGAAAGAATCAGCAGAGCAGCGGGCACCGTCGGGGCGAGCGCCCAAACTCCAGGGAACGGCTTTCCGCCAATAAAAGTGGCGCATGCCAGCACGCCAATAAGCGAGAGAACGGCTAAGAGTCCACGAGCGGTTCGCGCGCTATTCCACTGGCCTAGAAACGCAACTACAACGCCCAAGATGAACTCGAACGCACGATACTGGCTGAAGTAGTAAGCCCCTGGCGCTCCCGCGCGGACTGCCATCTCTGACCAAGCCAGAGACGCAAGCCCGAGTGCAATGAACGAAGCAATTTTGACGCGTGCTCGCGCATGACGAAGCCCAAACAACACCAGCGGAAACACCAGATAGAATTGCTCTTCGACCGAGAGAGACCATGTGTGAAGTAGCGGCTGTTGCTCCGCCGTCGGTGCGAAGTAGCCCGTCATCTTCGCCAGGTAGACATTCGATGCGAAGCCCGCGACGTAGGCCATGTTCTTGGCAACCTCCATCGCGTCGTCCGGGATGAGAAACACCACGCTGAAAGCGAAGGTGACTGCCATCATCACGAACAATGCCGGAACTAACCGTTTCGCACGGCGCACGTAGAAGTCGCGGAAGCGGAAGTTCCCCGCCGCTTGAGCACTACAGATGCTCCGGGTGACGACGAATCCAGAGATTACGAAAAAGATATCGACCCCAACGAAGCCACCGGCGAGTTGGCTAACCCCAGCATGGCAGGCTACGACGAGAAGCACGGCGAGCGCGCGGAGGCCGTCCACGTCGGGACGATAGTTTTTATTGCTGGTCATTCACGTGCTTCGCTCACCGATGGAGAGCGACCCCGAAATATTTTTGAAGAAGTGCGGTTAGAGAAATGCGAGCGGGCGGCGGGCGTTTCTATCACCCTCACGGCGGGTCAGATCCGCGTCGCAAGCCAAACCACAGGATCAGAACCGGAAATCAACAGAAACAGCCCCGCACCCGACAGAAACGGGCCAAAAGGCAACACGTCTTCCGCGCGACTACCCCATCTAATCACCGCGAGGAATAAGCCCGTCGCGGCCGCAATCAGGAGCATTGACGGAACTGAGGCGACGCCCATCCACGCGCCTATACCGGCGGCCAGTTTAAAGTCGCCCTGCCCCATGCCGTCCTCGCCTTTGCGGATCCGCCGGAATGCATTTACCGCCCAGAGCGCAGCAAAAGCCGCTGTCGCGCCGGCGACCGACTCGGCTACAGACGTGCGCCACCCCATCCAATTCGCAAAATTCCGACGCCAATCAACGGGAGGGTGATGACGTCGGGAAGCATGAGTGTTTGGTAGTCGACGAGGGCAAGCAGGGTCAGCAACCATGCCAGAGTTGCCCCCACGACGACGATGCCCGCACTCTGACTTCTAGCCGTCAGAGCCGCACATATCGCGGCAAACGCTAAGGTGACGGCCGCTTTTGTACTTGCTTGGTACGCAACCCCCTCATCGCACTCGTTCTCGCATGCGAGAACCATTGCCGCTCGCGACGCCGCAGGGAAAAGGAGCGCCCCTGCGCAAAGCCCCGCAGCGCCACTCAGCACCAGGCTCAACAGGTTCATGACTGCGCTGTCCTGCTCCGTCCGTGCCACCACTCAGCGGCGCCGAGAATCGCAACGTATCCAAGAACCGTTTGCGGGATGAGAATCCATGCGGCGGCGACTTGCCTGAGCAACATGTCCACGGCCCGGTTGTAAGGCAGCCCGAGGGTTCGATTGCCGAAAACGTAGGTGAAATAAATCAGAAACAATGCGGCCACGACGAAAAGCACGCCTTTAACCCGCAAACCGCGATAGCCCAGGAATGCCCCAATAAAATAAATCGGTAGCGAGAGGCACCAGTCGGTCAACGAGGACGTGTAACCCATCACGACATAGGCGAGATGCCCAAAGGCCGCACCAAGGACCGTCAGGGCAAACGCCTGACGGGGCAAGCTTGAGGTGTTCATCGTGACTTCTTCCGCCGGCGTTCCGCCTGGTCGATAAGAGCTTTCTCGATTGCCGCTCGCTCTGAGCGGTCATCTTCCGCCAGATAAATCAACGCTTGGTTGGCCTCCGCGCAGAGGCGTACTCGACTGAGTTCACGTCCGCCTTCGGCTTCGAGTTGCTCCTTTAGCCGACGCGTACGGACAGTGGAAATTTCCCGCGGTCGCGGGGTGTCCACTCTCGGCCGTCCGCGGCCTCGCGGCTTTTCCACGGCCTGCTGTGTTGAAGTTTCGGCTTTGCTCTTCATCATCGACCTTCAATTTCCTTGCGCTTCAACGCGCGAAACCGGATCCATACCACCGTCACGAACAAGGCGATCGCAAGTGACGGCAATGCGGGGGGAAGAACTCGTTCACGGTCTGCGCCAGCCCAAACGCCGAAGCCAAGCAGAACAACCGGCATGCTCCACGCAATGAATGTCCAGCGCCCCCCAAAATCGGCCGAACCTCAGAATAACGCTATTCATTTCCCCACCTTCTCCCTGCCGTTTTGCGGGCCATCGCTGCGTAGCTTGTCCGCCACCGCGTTACGCGCCGTCTCGTAGTCGAGATTCTCGTCAGGTGACTTCGTCACGTACGTCCCCCTGTCATCCATAATTGCCATGAAGATGTTATGCGACGCACTCTGCCGGATCTTCCCGTCTGTCATGGCATCTGCGATGACCTGACGGGCGGCGCGGCTATCAGGCCAGTTGTTTGCGATGTTTGTGTACTGCCAGGCAGGGATTTCTTTCGCGGATTCCCACGCCCCAAGGGCACCGCCAGCCACTGCGCACAGGACCGGAACCACGATGTACGGTGCAATAAAACGCGTCGTTTTTGATAGTTTCATCTCGATTTTTCTGTTGCATTGAGCGATCACTTCACGGCAGGAGGGCTTTAACCGTCGTCCGTGATATTTCGTTACTTGCCTGGAGCCAACGGATCGTTATCAAAGACGAGCGTTTTTCCGAGTAGTTAGCGCCCACGGTTCGCCAGAACATCCAGCAAATGTTGCCCCATGATGTCCGTCATCCAGGGGGCGAATATTAAATAAACGAACGTGGCGAATCCGAGCACAATACTGCCGCTGCGAATCGCTTCGCAACAAACCAACGTCTCGTCGTGACTTGTTCCATGTGATATTTCCGTAGTTACGCCGACTTGTCGCAGGTGATGGTCTTGGCGAGCCAGCCATGTCGATTCGCGAGCGCACGCTTCACGAGTTCAACCGTGCACGCTCCCCCGCTGAAAGTCGTCTTGACGTGAGCAACCTCGCCCACAAACTTCCGGCTCCTCGTTCACATGAACCGGATCGATTTGTACGCCTTCCCGACTGCCTCGGCGGCAGCAAATCGTGCTGCAAGCAACGATCCCGGTTGAGCGTGTTCGCCGCAAGCACTAAGCAGCGCAGAGGCGGCCAAGTAGACGGTCCATTTCGTGACGGAGCCCATCCATTCGCGTCCGAGTTTTTGGTGTGGTCATGTAATCTCCGATTAGTGGTTGTTGCACGCCACACGCTTCTTCAGAAACGCCCAGAGGCCCCCGCAAAGAGAAGGCAAATCACACCCAAAACAGCGAACCACCAATTGCTCTCGCCTTCCATTGCGCTCGCTAGCCTGTCTCCCGCACGAACGAGGGTTGAAACCCCTCCCAGCAACATTTGCTACGGCGGAATATTTCATTTACTCGGCAAGGTCGTAGTCGGCACTGGTCGGCCAATTAACGCCATCGAGGGCGCGAAGGGGACTCTTGAATGCGGGCCTGCGCCTGGAGCAACTTGTCGCGCAACTCGTAAGGGTTGTGGTGAACTCCATAGCCGTTCTTTCTCACCGAACCTGACAAGGCGTTGTACGCAGCTTGCCAAGCCTTCTCGGCGGCGTCACAACCCTTCTCAGCCGCATTCAGCTTTGCCTTCGCTTGTTGCTTCGTAGTCATGTTCTGTCCTTTCGTCAATTCCGTCCGCGCCGACTTGGAAGGTCATTCATCGGCGGTCATCAGTGGAACCACCGCCGTGACGAAACCCATCATGCACGCGCCCAAGAGGCCAACAGGGAAGTCACTGCGGTCATAGCGCAAGCTTTGCCTGAATGTTGTCTCGACCGAGCGAATCCAGCATCGCCCATACCGCGCAATTCGCCGGCAACGCGACAACAAGAACAAGCAGCATGCAACGAAATCGCGAAGCGAGATTGCCACACACCAGTTCAGCTTTGTGGCGACACAACCACTCCACACAGCTCCGAGAGAGGATGCCCAAACCATGAGAATCGCTGGCCACGCCGTTGAGTAACCTCCGGTCAAAAGTTCGTGCCATCCGTACCACACCCACCCGAATACACTCCCTCCCTTGAGGGCCAATGCAACCAACAGGATGGCACCCGCGACGCCCAATGCAATGCTACGTCCGCAATCGACCATCGCTGCCCGTACAGTCTGAACATGGTTCACCATCTTCTGCACCTCTCACTCATCTCAAGCCCAGCTAACCGCCGTACTGACGAGCCCGATGGCAAACGCCACGAGCGCGATGACAATGGCACCTAACGCAAAACCTCTCATGACTATTCTCTATTGTGAAATGGGTTATTCGGCCGACAGGAGACCTAGCTTTATGAGGCGTGCTCGAATTGCCCCTCTGGTTCGACCGAACTGACTTCCAAGGGCGGTCAACCGGCCATTGCTATACGGGAGCGCAGCATTTTCCTACCGATCGTACTTCGCGAGAAGACGCTTAGCGTCCTCTTCGTCTCCGGGAATCGGCTGACCCGAGCCGAGCCGATCTTCAAGTGCGCGAGCGAGTGACCAGTCCGTTCCGCGATCGCCCTTGTCTTCCAGTTCGTGGTGCAGATACGCCAGTCGATTCGCAAGGCGAGTCGTACGGGCGAATTCAATTTCTTTCGCGAAATGCACACCGTCGGAGTGAGCAATGGAACCGCCTTCGGTCAACGCTACGGTGTTCGCCTCAGCCCCTTCGCTCGAGTCCGATACGATCAGGGCCAGCGCGTCCCCCTGGGGGAGCTACTCACAGAGATGTCCGTGTGCAGGCCAAGGGCTTTCAATTTCTGTGCTGCTTCACGGAGGATCCCCGTGGCGGCTTCGTTGTCGAAAATGCTCATGTTTTGTCTTATCCTTTGTGCCGGTCAGTCCGGCGATTTTTTCCTGTTTAGCGTGCAGACGGATGCGCCGCGATGTCGGCAGACACTTCGGTCCACTCAACGACGTACCCTGGAATCTTCCCAGCTTCGTCTCGGCTCTCAGGCTTGTAGACGTGCGTACCGTCCCTCAGCCTCTCCGCGTACATGCAGGCAGCAGCTCGCGTGCGAAGAGATCCGATCGACTGCCAATGCCCGCCATCGCCAGTGGCCGGAACTCGTAGAATTGCGTCCTGCCTATCTCGCGCATCGGTACTTGGCAATGCCAAGCTCCGTCGAACCACTCCATTCTGACGATGTCGCTCTCCCACAGGCCGGGGACAGCTTTGCCGTCCGAGCCCTTAGAGCGCTTCAACGCGCGCATGGATTCTGGTTGGATACGCATGAATTCCCCGATTCGTTTAGCTGGCGAAAAAGAACTCGCGAGCGCAGAGAGTGTCCAGCGACTCATCGAGTACCGCACTTGCCGCTTCGTGCGAGTGTCGGCCATTGGGCCAAACGGTGTCAGGACCGGCGAGAATGCC